>CANPZN010000005.1 GCA_947588785.1 Candidatus Gastranaerophilales bacterium | reverse complement strand
TTAGAAATGATTACACGTCCGTTAAGTTTAGCAGTTCGTCTTTTTGCGAATATTTTAGCAGGAGAAATTCTTGTAATGGTTATGGTAAGTATGTTTGCTATAGCATTCTTGCAAGCATTTGTATTTATGATGCTGTCTATAGCATATATTTCAACAGCAGTAGCAGAAGAACAATAAAGAAAAGGAGATAAAAATGGAATCAGTAAAAACAGTATCCGATATGATTTACATAGGTGCAGGGCTTGCGGTAGGACTTGCAGCAATGGGAGCAGGTATCGGTCTTGGTATTGCAACAAAAGGGTTCATGGAAGGTGCATCACGTCAGCCGGAATTGATTGAAAACTTACAATCAAAATTTATTCTTGGTGCGGCTCTTGCTGAAGCCTGCGGTATATACGGTTTGTTAATCGCATTAATACTTTCTTTTAAATAGGAATAATTATGGAACTTGATGCAACTTTTCTTATATCTTTAATAAGTTTTATTTTATTCGTTTTCATAATGAACAAGATTTTTTATGGGCCTGTTCTAAAAATAATGAAAGAACGACAGCTTTTTGTTGAACAAAATTATAATCAGGCTAAATTAAACAAAGATGAAACAAAAAAACAAATTCAGTATAGGGAAATTGAACTCGAAAAATCAAGAGATGAAGCAAGGGGATTGATTGCAGAAAATTCTAAAAAATTAAAAGAAGAACAATTAAAAAAAATTGCAAAATATAAAGATGACAAATTTAAAGCCGTATCTGAAGAGAGAGATAACATGAAAAAATCCGCCCTCGAAGCAAAAGAAACATTAAAAGATAATGTAGTTGATATGGCAAAAATTATATCTTTAAAAATTCTCGGAGATTCTGTTAATATCAATAATATTGACAAATCTCAAATAAAAGAGCAATAAGGTCGTTAAGATGAATATAATCCATATAATTTTAGAGTCTAACTTATTAAATTTTGTTATAGTACTTGGTATTATAATATTTCTGATATACAAAATAAATCTTAAACAAAAACTTGAAAAAATCAGGAATAATATTACAGACTTTGTTGAAGAATCATCAAATGAAAAAAACATCTCCGAAAATGAATTAAATGAAATAAAAAATAAAATAAAGAAGTTGCCTCAGGAAACTGATGAAATTAAAAAAAGTGCAAAAAATAATGTGGAAAATATATCACAAAAGCTCGAAAATGAGTTAGAAGAAAAAATGTCAGATATAGATAATAACACAAATCGAATTTTAAACCTTGAAACAAAGAAATTCAAATCAAAATTAACACTCATTTTAAGCGAAACATCAATAAATTTAGCTGAAGAAAATGCAATTAATCAGTTGGAAAACAATAGAGACCTTCATGATAAATACATTTATGAAGCTATAAATGAACTTGATAGGATTGATTTATGATAACAGGTGATGTAAAAAATATCAAAATAGCAAAAAAATATTCAAATGCTTATTATGAAATGGCAAAAAGTAATAATAAACAGGAACAAATATATAATGATCTTTTATTTATAAATGAAACAATAAGTGCAAATCAACAATTAAATGATTTTTTAACAAGTCCTTTAATAAAAAATGAAGATAAGAAAGAAGTAATAACAAAACTTTTTTCGATACACACAGACAAATTAACATTAGAATTTTTATACTTATTAACAGATAACAACAGATTAAATATTTTAAAGGAAATACTTAATCAATATGCTAAAATTTATAATACAGAGAATAATATAATTAAACCAATAATAATATCTGCAGTAGAATTAAATGAAATACAAAAAAATAAATTAAATGAGAAATTAGAAGATAAATTATCAAAAAAAGTAATACCTGCATATCAAATAGATAAGGAAATAATAGGCGGTATCATAATAGAAATAGAAGATAAAACAATTGATTGCAGTATAAAAACAAAGTTTGAGAATATGAAAAAACAATTAATAAAAGGAAATAAATATGGCAGTGATTAATCCTGATGAAATTACTTCAATAATAAAAGACAAATTAAAGAATTATGAAACAAAACTTGAAATAAATAATGTAGGAAGTGTATTGGAAGTAGCAGATGGTATTTCCAGAATATACGGCTTGAGTGATGCAATGTCATCGGAATTAGTAGAATTTCAAGACGGAAAAGGAACACTGGGAATTGTACTAAACCTTGAAGAAGATAATGTAGGCGTAGTTATTTTAGGTGATTATACTCATATAAAAGAAGGAATGACAGTCAAGACAACGGGAAGGATTGCATCAGTACCGGTTGGAAGCGGATTATTAGGAAGAATAATTGACCCGACAGGAGCTGCAATAGATGGCAATGGAGAAATACATTACGATAAGACAAGGGCAATTGAAAGAGTAGCCCCCGGAATAGTAACAAGAAAATCAGTATGTGAGCCGTTACAAACAGGTTTAACCGCCATAGATGCTTTAACTCCGATAGGCAGAGGACAAAGAGAATTAATTATAGGAGATCGTCAAACAGGGAAGACGGCAATTGCAATAGATACAATCATAAATCAAAAAGGTAAAGATGTTATATGTATATATGTAGCTATAGGTCAAAAGACATCAACCGTTGCCCAATTGGCAAAAACACTTGAGAATTACGGTGCAATGGAATATACAATAATCGTATCAGCACCTGCGAATGAATCTGCTCCGATGCAGTATATAGCACCATTTGCCGGGTGTGCAATAGCTGAAGAATTTATGGAAGAAGGTAAACACTGTTTAATAATATATGATGATTTATCAAAACATGCTCAGGCATATAGAGCAATGAGTCTGCTTTTAAAAAGACCGTCTGGTCGTGAAGCATATCCTGGTGATGTATTTTACCTACATTCAAGATTATTAGAGAGAGCGTGTAAACTAAATGACAGTTTAGGCGGCGGAAGTATTACAGCACTTCCGATAATTGAGACACAAGCGGGTGACGTTTCAGCATATATACCAACAAATGTAATATCAATAACAGACGGACAAATATTTTTGGAATCAAATCTTTTTAATGCAGGAACAAGACCGGCTATAAATGCAGGAATATCTGTTTCACGTGTAGGAGGAGCTGCCCAGACAAAAGGAATTAAGCAAGTTGCCGGGAAATTGAGATTGGATTTAGCACAATTCAGAGAACTTGAAGCATTTGCTCAATTTGCAAGCGATTTAGATAAAGCGACAAAAGACCAATTAACAAGAGGTCAAAAGTTAACCGAAGTTTTAAAACAACCTCAATATTCACCGTTAAGTGTTGCACAACAAATCAGTATTTTATTTGCGGCAAATGAGGGTTTCTTAGATGATATAGACAATTCTAAAATAAAAGAATTTAAAACAGGTTGGTTTGACTTCTTTAATGCAAATATGAAGGACTTATCAGAAAGATTGAATAAAGGAGATAAACTTTCTGAAGAAGATATGAAATCATTAAAAGAAAAATTAAATAATTACAAAACTAATTTTTTTAAATAACAGGTAAAAAATGGCAAATCTAAAAAAAATAAGAACCAGAATAAATTCAATAGTAAGCACACAAAAAATAACACGTGCAATGAAAATGGTTGCATCGGCAAAAGTAAAAAAGTTTGAAAATAAAGTAAAAGCCTCAAGACCATTTACTTTTGAATTAGAAAAAGTATTTTACAGATTATTAAAATCCGTAAATGAAATTGAATCTAAGCAAATGAATTTTAAAGAACCATTAAACAATTATCCGATATTATTAAAAGAACGCCCCATAAAAAATATCGGTTTACTTGTTATAACATCAAACAAAGGATTATCCGGAGCGTTTAATGCCAATGTAGTTAGACATACAATAAAAACAATAGAAGAATATAAAGAAAAAGGTATAAGTTGCAAACTATTTATCGTCGGACAAAAAGGATATAACTCATTAAAACGATTAGCGGAAGAAAAAGATTTCAAAATAATAAACACTTATTTAACATTTAATGAAAATCCGACATCATCACAAGCAAGACTAGTTGCAGGAGATATGGCAAGAGTATTTATTAATGGTGATATTGATTCTATGGAAATTATAACAACAAGATTCAGAAATATGATGTCATACTCAGTTGAGAAATGGGATATTTTACCTCTGGATGAAATTAAAAGTGATTTTACAGAAGAAGAATTTTCCGATATGGAAATAGAACCAAGCCAGTCAGCATTATTATCGGAATTAGTACCTTTATTTATATCAAGTATAATTTTTCAAGCAATGCTGGAATCAATAGCAAGTGAACTTGCCTCAAGAATGACCGCAATGTCTGCAGCTTGTAATAATGCAGATGAAATGATACAAAAGCTTACAGTTGAATATAATAAAGTAAGACAAGCAATGATAACGCAAGAAATAACTGAAATTGTAGGTGGAAGCAATTCGATAAAAAAATAACAAATGAATAAAAAGAAAATTATATTATGTACAATTTTAATAGGGACAGTTTTATTAACTGTTTCTTATTTTAGTGCATTACTAATTATACCTAATGTTATAGATTTAAACAAATATAAAGAAACAGTGGCACAAGAAATAGAAAACCAAACAGGGTATAAAGTTTCTTGTGAGAATATATCCTTTAAAAAAGGACTAACGCCATATCTAAAAATAAATATGTTTCATACAATAGTTCTATATCCTGATAATAATGTTTTCTTAAAACTGAAAGACATAAATTTAAAAGTAAAAATATTACCATTAATATTCAAAAAGATATCAATTAAAGATGCCCAATTCACAAGACCCATTATAAACATAACAATATACAAAGATTTTTCTACATCAATTGAAAAATATATTAATCCGGAACGGAGTATTAATACAAACGGATTTAAAATGAACAGTATAATAGCAAATACTGTTTTAAAAAATTACAAAATAAATATAAATGACGAAAGTATTAATAAAAATTTATATATAGAAGGTGATAACTTATTATTAAAGAATATAAAAATAGGAGAGAATGCTCATATAATTACAACCGGAGCTCTTTATGAAGGAAATAAAGAATTTCTCAAGTATGATATAGATTTAAAAACTATTTTAACAAATAATAAAAAAATGTTTTCTTTTTCACCATTCAAACCGATTATAGAATACAATGTCAATGGTGATATAAAAGGTCATATAGATATATTAAAAAATAATTATATAAATGGAATCATTAACATTAATAATCTAACAATCAATCTTGAGAATACATTACTTGAAAATAACAATATTTTTTTAGATTTCAAAGGAGAAGAAGTTAATATAAATTCTGAAATTCATACTTCTAAAAATGATATTGCACAATTAAAAGGACATTTCAATTTCGGAAAGAAAAAACACATAGAATTAATTACAAAAGCCCAAAATATAAATCTTAACAATTTATATAAAATAATATCCGTAATTTCAGACAGCTTAAATATAAAAAATAATTTTAAAGATATAAAAATACAAGGTCTTGCAAATGCTGACTTTAAATTATATTCGGATTTCAAAAAATTAAGTTCTTCCGGACACAGTAAAATTATAAATACAAAAATTACTCATAAGGAATTACCATATAAAATTGAAAAAATTAATTCAGATATTAATTTTGATAATAATAAAATATTAATAGAAAATGCCAATTTTTTAATTAATTCTACACCCGTTAAATTATCCGGCATAATAAATGAAGATGTTTCCGTAAAATTACAAGCCGAATCAGAAAATCTTGATTTAAAAACGATTACTGACATTTTTATAAAATCTCAAAATATGCCTATAAATATTATAGGAGGAAAAGTTTCTTTTAATTCTACAATAACAGGTAAATTAAATAAAACATTAAAATCCGAAAATAATATAATTCTTAAGAATGTAAAATTAAAAGAAAAATCAAAACAAATCCCTATTACTACAAAACTAATCGAACTACAATTAAATACCAACAATAAATTTTACACAGGAAACATAAAACTATCAGATGTATTTTTAGATAAAAACAGTATTACCCCGTTTCCAATAGAGGCAAAAGAATTATCTTTGTCTTTTGACAACAAACAAATAACCATTCCTGAGAACAATTTAACAATTCCAAGTAATTCTTCTATACACATAAATGGTAATATAAAAAATTATACAAATAACCCTGAAATAAATATAAAGTATAATGCCAATATTCTTTCACTTGAAATGGCTCAATATTTAAAACAATATATAAAAGAACCATTTAAAGCAATAGGAACATTAAAAACACAAGGATATTTCACTTTAAAAGATAAATTATCAAAAATAAAATTACAAATATTTGCAAATCAAAATAACTATATTTCTTATTTAGTAATTAAAGAATTATTAAATAAACCATCCTTATTAAATTTAGAAGCAGAAATAAACAGTGATAATATTACACTAAAAGAATTATCACTCAATGAAAATAATCCTAATATGTCAACAAAAATAATAAATATTACCGGTCAAATTGTTAACTCAAAAAAAACATTATTAAAAGATTTAAGAATACAAATTCCAAATTCATTAACAGCAGCTACTAATTTTCTCGGTGGAGAAGAAATATCTTTAAATAGTGATATAACATTAAATAATACAGTAGAAAAGCCTGAAATATCCGGCGTTGTAAAGATTTTTCGATATAATATAAAAAACTACTTAACATCTATTCAAAATGCAGACATAAATTTTACAAAAGATAATATAAAAATTTTAATACCAAATATTATAATAAATGATTCAAAATTAAATACAATAATCAATATAGATCCCAATTTTAGCAAAGACAACATAATAATAAATTCAATACAATTAAATTGTTTAAATCTGGATTTAAATAATTTTCTCAATCTGGCAGAAAAATTTCATACTGATAAAATACCACTGGAAATAAAAAATGGTATTGCAACAATTAATAAATTTAAAGTTTTAGATCTTACCGCTCAAGATATAAGCAGTGATTTTAAATTAGAAAACAAATTATTAAAAATATATAATATTAAAGCAAATGCATATGGCGGAAATATTGCAGGTAATATAAATTATAATATTTTATCAAATAATATGGAAATTCAAGTTGAAGGAAGAAATACCGATTTAAAAAATTCATTATATGATCTTTGTAAATTAAAAGATAATATAGAAGGCGTAAGTGATTTTTCTGCAGCAATCTCACTTTTAGTGCAAGAAAAATACAATAATACAATCAAATCATTAACAGGGAAAATAGATTTTAATGCATACAATGGGAAAATGGGTTCATTAGGAAAGTTTGAATATTATTTATCTGCAAAAAATATTTTTTATCACGGATTACTTAATACGACAATCAATCGTATTGTTGATATATTGAAAAAAGATAAAACAGAACAATTTAAATCAGCAAACGGAAAAATTTTATTTCAAAACGGATATATAATAACTCCCGGAATAACAACTCAAGGTAAAAATATGAGTTTGTACATAGAAGGACGTCATAATATGATTTCCAATGAATCAAATATAGATATTTATGGAAGAATATCAGATGAAATAACAAATAAATTAGGTTCTTTTGGAGATATAACTCTTTCAGAAATATTAAATGGTCAAACCGGTCAAAAAAATGTACAAATACAAATTATACCTGCAGAAATTATTGGCAAAATTCCGCAATTATATAATCACAATAATGGAAAAACTAATACTTTTAGAGTTAATATATATGGAAATTTAGAATCATTAAATGCAATTAATTCATTTGATTGGATAAAAGCTGATGTAAAAAATACTGAAAATACACAAAACGATGATTTACCCGATTTTACAGATCTATAAAATAAATTATTAATCCGAAAACTTATTTCCACAATCAGAATGTTCCTCAAGTGGAATTTTAGATAATAATTCATTCTTACAAATCGGAAAATTTTCAGATTTAATTTTAAGAGAATATTGCTTATTAAATTCTTCCATTTTAGTATAATTAAATTCATTTTCCCATTTAGCAATAACAACAGTAGCAACACAATTACCAATTAAATTAACCGTAGTTCTGCCCATATCAAGAAATTGATCAATACCAAGCAAAATAGCGACCCCGATTAAGGGATAATTAAAACCTGCAAGAGTACCTGCAAGAATAACAAGAGCGACACGAGGAACACCGGCAATTCCCTTACTGGTAAGCATTAAAGTTCCCATAACAAGTATTAATTGAATGGGAGTCAATTCAATATTAGCAACCTGAACAGAAAACAGCATAGCTAAAGCGAGATAAAGAGTAGAACCGTCCAAGTTAAATGTATAACCGGTAGGCATAACAAAACCGACAATATTTTTAGAGACCCCAAAACTTTCCATAATTTTCATTGCTTGAGGAAGTGCAGCTTCAGAAGTAGCAGTAGTAAAAGCTAAAAGAGCCGGTTCTCTGATTGCACGCAAAAGCGAGACTACGGAAATTCCTACAATACGACAAGCAATATTTAAAATAACAAAAAGGAACAGAAACAGAGCAACATATAAAGAACAAATTATTTTAGCATAGCTGAACATAATACCGAGACCACTTTCGGCTATAGTATAAGAGATAGCACCAAAAACACCGATTGGAGCAAAATTCATAACAATTTGAGTAAATTTAAACATTATTTCGGAAAGAGAAGTTAAACAATCCAAAACAGGTTTTGCTTTTTCCCCTGCGGCACAAATAGCAAGTGCGAAGAAAATAGAGAAAACAACAATTTGAAGCAGATTACCATAAGACATTGCATGTACAATACTTATCGGAAATATATGAATAAGCATATCTGAGATTGAAGAATGTACATTATGAGAAGCCATATTAGAAACAGTTAATAACATATTATCTGAAGCAGTTTGGGGGAATCCTTTACCGGGTTCAAAGAAATGACCGACAGAAAGTCCTATTATCAAAGCAAATGAAGTTGCAACAGCAAAATAGAACAAAGTTTTTGCTCCTAATTTACCGATTGACTTAATATTACCATGAGAAGAAATTCCGGTAACGACGACAGAGAATAATAAAGGAGCAATAATCATCTTAACCATATTAAGAAAAATATTAGCAAGTATCTGCATTCGGCTTCCGATTTGCGGAAACTTCCAACCTACTATTACTCCCAGAATTAAAGCAATAAATATGTATAAAGTTAAACGTTGTGTTTTCATTATTTATTGTTCCTAATACAATTATACCAGAAAAAATCAAAAAAATAATTTTTGCTAAAATTTAATTGTACAAAATATTGTTATAAATTATTTCAGAGGCTTTAACAATAAATTCTTTACCTTGTAAATTATTATAAGGACGCTTAGCCAATATTACAACTATATATTTTTTACCGTTAGAAGTTTTTACAATACCGGCATCGCCGAGGACAAAGCCGATATCTCCTGTTTTATGAAGTAAAATAGCATTAGAAGGAAGACCTGCTTGCAATAGCCTATTATTTTTTACATGACCGAGATATCCTGCGATATGACGTTTTGATTCATTAGATAGTATTTTAGTTGAATCAATATTATAGAACATTTTAGCCATTTCTCGTGCGGTTGTGACATTTGTACCGGATAAATCAGGGAGCCAATTATTGATATGAGTTTTTGTAAGTCCCCAACGATTCATAGCTCTGTTCATTTCAGGCATACCGCCTATTTTGGACATTATCATATTTGTTGATGAGTTATCAGAATTTTGTATCATTATTTTTGCGAGGTAATCAAGAGAATGAGCAATTCCGCCCTGAGAATATTGTAATTTACCTGAACCTGATGCTCTATAGAAATCTTCCAAGACAACATGATCATTTAAAGTAAACTTGCCGTTTTCTATTTCTCTAAACATTTCAATAAGAACCGGAATTTTAATAATACTTGCTGCCGGATATATTTCATCGGCATTAATATCAACATAAGTACCATTTGTGTATTCCCAAACATAAACAGAAGGATGAATTTTTTTATAGTGCTGTGCAAGTTGCAATAAACGAGTTTTTAGACCAATTCGTTCCGCTGTTTCTCTAATATCAACCATTAAATGTTTTTTATAAGTAGTGTCTTTTATTATATATTTACCCAAAAATAGATCTTTATATAAATATTGATGTGTAGGATAAAGAAGTTTAAAATAATCTAATCTGAGAATTTTATTTTCATTATAAGGCAAAGTCGGAGAAATAAACCCTTTAAAAGAATACGGGAATACAAAAAATAACAGAAATAAAACAACTAGGTAAGAAATTATTTTTTTTAAAGGTTTATTTCGTTTTCTATTTTTATACTTTCTTGTTACGGAGCTAACTTTAGATTTTTGTTCATAATAATAATGTTCGTATAAATTTACATAAGAATTTGTTTTTTTATAAAACTGTTGTTTCGGCAAAATCACATCTCCCTTTATAATAATTATAATAAGGAAGGAATCAATTTACAAATGCAAAAAAAGAAAAACATACATAAATTAATAATTCAGTTTGAACTTTTTTAATAATTTGATACAATAAAAACAAAAGGAGAAGGATTAATGAGCAATCTAATTATTTTTACTGAAAATGGTAATTCTGTACTTGAAGAAACCTGCAAAAAAATTTCTGATATAGATGTAAGAGTTAAAAATTTATCAGAATTAAATGAAATAGAAACTTTCAATCCTTCAGTATTAATACTTGATATAAGTATTGAAAAACTAAAAGAAATATCAATGGTAACAAAATTTCCTGTTCCGGTTTTAGCATTTGTGGAAAAAATTCCCGAAAATATCATAATAAGAGGTGAAGCATATGATTTTATAACTTTGCCCGTTAATGAATATGAATTATCATTAAAAATTAAAAATATGCTAAAAATAAAAGAATTAAAAGATAAAATAACTAATATCTCAACAACTGACGATTTAACCGGGTTACATAATCGTAAGTTTCTGTTAGAACGTCTTGATTCGGAGATGTCAAGAGCAAAAAGATATAATTCTACGGTATCTTGCATACTGTTTGATATAGACTTTTTCAAAGTAGTAAATGATATGTACGGATACGAGTGGGGTGACGTTTTATTAAAGAAAATAGCAGAAATGCTAACAAATCTTGCAAGAAAAGAAGACGTAGTAACCAGATATGGAGATGAAGAATTTATGGTTATTTTACCGGATACAAAAGAAGAAAATGCATTTATTTTTGCAGAAAGATTCAGAAGAGATGTCGAAAAAATGTCATTTATTCCTGCAGGAGAAGATGAAAGACATCCTGTAAAAATTTCCGGAGGAATTGCTTCATTCCCATATTTAGAAGAATCAGAAGAAAAGGTTACTTTGATATGCTGAACATGCCTTGTATAATGCAAAAAAACGAGGTAAGAACAGAATAATATTATTTTCACAAGTAAATTTGGAATACTAAAATGACAATAGATTCAGACAAAAAACCCATTTCATTTTCTTTCAATAATACAGAAAGATGTCAGTCAAGGTGTATAACCTGTAATGGATGGAAAACACCGGGTGAAGTACAAGCAAAAGAAATGACGTTAGAAGAATGGAAAAATGTACTAACGAACATGCATAATTGGCTTGGCAATTATCAATTTATAATATCAGGTGGAGAACCGTTTATTAGAAATGACATTTTTGAGATATCCGAATTTGCGAGCAATCTTGGAGATACCGTAAATGTAGTAACAAACGGACTTGCTATACCTGAAAAAATTAATGAAGTATTATATTCAGCATTTACAAACATAACATTTTCATTAAATGCGGTAAAAGATCCTCAAATACATAACAAATCAAGAGGAAGAGAAGATGCATTTCAACGAACAATGGATTCCATACAAACATTAAATTACAGAAATAAACACACAATTGGACATAAATGGAAAAATATATTTCTGTCAACCGTAGTAATGCCTGAAAATTTAACTGAAATAAGACCTATTGCAGAATTTTGTAAAATAGAAGGAATAGGAGTAAGTTATCAATTAATGGACAATGGAGATGCATTTTCCACAGCTGTAGATGAAAAAAAACAAATTTATGGACAAGACATAAAAACAGCAGCATTAAACGCAATAGATGAAATGATAGAATTAAAGAAACAAGGATTTCCTATTTGTAATGGATTCAGCCAGCTTGAAGCATTTAAAATTTTAATAGATACACCTGAGAAAATCCAAAATATTCAATGTATGGTAGGTGAAAATAATTTTGCAATAGATCCCTACGGAAATTGTAGAATATGTTTTTGTATGGAACCAATAGGTAATTTAAAAGACAGCTTGCCGCAAGATTTATGGTACAGTAAAAAGGCTGATGAAATAAGAGAAAAAATAATAAACTGTAATATGAATTGTCGATTATTAAACTGTAATTTTAAGTAGGAATTATGGGAAAAATAAAATTTGAAAAATATATAAGTTGCAAATGGATAGAATCCGGGGTATGTTTTGATAATGGAGTTTATGGTTCTAATATAAAATTATGTTGTTACATGAGTGCACCAGGTGGTGGTAATTCAATGATATATGAGAATTATCACGGTGAAAAAATAGATTGGGATGATTTTTTTAGAATAAAAGAAGAATACAGAAATATACAAAAAAGAGGTGATACAATTCCAGGATGCCGTGGGTGTGTGTTTTTAGAAGAGAGATACTGGCCTCAGGAAAACTATATTGATTCAATTGTCTTTGACCACTTTACAAGATGTAATTGTAACTGTTCATATTGTTACACAGAAGAAGATAAAAAAGGTTATAATAAACTTAAAACTTATAACATATATCCTATAGTAAAAGAAATGTTCAAAAAGAACATAATAAGACCAAATGGAGCAATAGGATTTGGAGGCGGAGAACCAACCATTCTTCCGGAATTTGAAAAACTGTTATCATTGTTTATAAAGGAAGGATTTTCTGATATAAGAATACCATCTTCCGGCATAAAATATTCACCTATAATAGCAAAAGGTATTTCTACATCACAAGTAACAGTAGTAATTTCAATAGATAGTTCTTCAAGAGAAATATATAAAGAAATAAAACAAATAGATAAATACAAAACAGTTTCAAATAATTTAAAGAAGTATGCAAAAGCTCAAAAATTATCTTATAATGTAATAAGTAAATATATAATTATACCTGGAATTAATGATACGGAAGAAGAAATTGACAATTGGTTAAAATTTAATAAAGAAAACAGGATAGAAATAATTGTAATTGATATCGAAAACAGCTGGTTGACAAGATACAGAAATTCAAAACCTGATGAAAGAATATTAGACTTAATAAAATACGTACAAAGAAAAGCAAAAGAAATGAACTTTTTCAGACTGGAAATATGTGACAGAGCAAAATATTTAATAGAAAATTAAACTTCAAAGCCACTAAAAATTATTACATCATTAAAACTTCTGGAATCATTTTTAATAGTTTTAAAGAAATCTTTAACTAAAATAGCATTATTTTGTAAGAGTTCAAATTTATTTTCTTTAAAATAATTAGTCATTAGATCTCCGGCTTGGAGATATTTTCTATTTTTAATATATAACTTAAATTTTTTATTTCTTTTAACAATTTCTTTAACTGAAAAAGACAAAATAGAAGGATACAAATCAAAAAAGGCAGGAGGAATAATAACATCAAGAAAATAATTTTTATTATCCAAAGTACGTATTTCAATAAAAGCTTTAATTTGTTTATTTTGTTTATTTTCAAGCAAGTATTTAAAATCAGAATAAGAATTAAATCCTTGAAGGAATTTGTCTTTAAATTCATCTTTTTCTTTTGAGAGAGAATATTTATAATGAGTAATTAAATTCTCATTATATAAAGCAGAACATAAAGCAGAATCAGAATTTTTAAATTTTTTAAAATCAGTAAAATCGAATTGATTATCAAGGAAATTTAAGTTAGAAACATACCATAATTCTTCAGAAGCACATAATCTAAAGCCACAACCTTTAATAAAGAGGTCAATTAAATCCTGTTGATTATCATCGATAGAAATATAAAAAGTATCAACACCTCTGGCACCGAATTTTGCAATGATATATTCAAGAAGTTGTTTACCTTCTTCATAAGCATTTTTATCAAGAAAGAGTCTTTTTATCTGCCATTTAAAGGGGTTACCGAACTGAGATTTGACAGTAATAATACCTTTTAAAAAGTTTTCATTATTATAAACGACATAACTTTCAGGTAATTTTCTAAAATGCACATTATAAACAAGATTTTGCAAGAAAGTAACAGGAACAGAAAGCCAAAATAAACGTCTATAAGTCATAACTTTATCATTACAAACAATAGAAATTAATTTTTTAACATTTAAAATATCAGCGAAACTTATTTTTTTAATTTTAGCCATATAAGAATACCTTTTTAAATAATACAGTTTTTTTAAAGTTAAAACAAGAGATATAAAACGAAAAAAGTTAAAAAAAAATTAATAAATATTGAGTAAAGATCTTGATATTTTATAATATAAAATAAGAGGGAGAGTATAAAGGATAATGAAAAACTTTTTTCAAAATAAAATAAACAAAGAAAAGGAAAATCCTTTTTTAGATAATGACAAAGTAAATGGAGAAAATATAAATATTATGGCAGACGAAAATAAAGAAATTGAAAATGAAAATACTATACCCCAAGAAAAAAATATAGAAGAAGAAACACAAAAAGAGACATCAGAAATAAAAGAAGAAGATGAAACAGAAAGAATCAAAAAAGATTTTGAACAATTGAATAATCAATACATAAGGTTGGCTGCAGATTTTGATAATTATAGAAAAAGACAAATACAGGAAAGAGAAGCACTATTAAAATACGGAGCAGAAGAATGCATGAAAAAAGTAATAGAAGTGGTAGATAATTTTGACAGAGCAATGAAAACCGTAGAGAAGATAGATAATATAGACAAAATGAAAGAAACTTTTTTCATACTAAATAAACAATTAAATGATTCACTAACAAAATTAGGACTTGAACAAATAAAAAGTGTCGGAGAAAAATTTGATCCAAATTTACATGAAGCAGTAATGCAAACGCAAACAGATGAACATGAAGAAGAAACAATATTACAAGAATTGCAAAAGGGATACAAATTAGGAGATAAAGTACTTCGTCCCGCAATGGTATCGGTAGCGGTAAAATAAGTAAATAGTTAATAAATTCGTGAAATATAGAAATAAAAGAGTAAAACCAGAAAAGGTTGAAGACAAGAATTTAATAGAATACATTAGTTGAAAGAACAGAAGAGAATGAGCGATTATTACGAAATATTAGGAATAGAAAAGAATGCAACGAAAGATGAAATAAAATCAGCATTCAGAAAAAAAGCAAGACAATATCATCCGGATGTAAATAAAGCTCCGGATGCGGAAGAGAAATTTAAAGAATTAGGGAAAGCATATGAAACGTTAATGGATGATAACAAACGTGCAACATATGACAGATATGGAGAAGACGGCTTACGAGATGCAGGATTTAATACTTCAGGGCCATTTGATAGTGGATTTGGAGATTTAAATGACATATTTGAGAGTTTTTTCGGAGGCTTCGGATTTTCAGAGCGTGCAACGAATCCAAACAGTCCGCAAAATGGAGCTGATTTAAGATTAAATATGCAAATAGAATTTGAAGAAGCTGTTTTTGGAGTAGAAAAAGAAGTAACAATATCACATTTAGAAACGTGTGATGAATGTAAGGGAACAGGAGCGAAAGCAGGATCGAAGCCGGAGACTTGTCCGACTTGCGGAGGAACAGGTCGAGTACAACAAGTTACGCAAACTCCACTAGGCAGTTTCAGACAAATTACGACTTGCCCAAAATGCGGCGGAAGCGGAAGAATAAATACAAATCCTTGTCCGAAATGTCACGGGGACGGACGTTTGGAAGTACAAAGGAAGTTAAAAATAAATATACCAGCAGGTGTAAATAATGGTTCAAGAATTGGTTTATCCGGAGAAGGAAATTGCGGAAAGAATGGCGGCAGAGCCGGAGATTTAATAGTAGTTTTATATGTAAAAGAACACAAAGAATTTAAAAGAGAAGGATTTGATATATATTCAACAATAGATATATCCTTTCCACAAGCTGCGATAGGTGATACAATAGAAGTAGATACATTGGACGGAAAACAGATGCTGACCATTCCAGCCGGAGTAGAACAAGGAAAAGTTCTTCAGATTAAAGGTGCAGGTGTTCCCAATTTAGGTAATTCACAAAAAAGAGGAAATCATAATTTTATAATAAATATAAAAACACCTCAAAATTTAAGTGCTGAAGAGAAACAATTGTATGGAAAATTATTTGAAATTTCAAGGAATAAAAAACCGGCATCAAAATTTATTGATAAAATGAAAAATGTACTTCACAATTAAATGAGGGAATATGAAAATAAAATTAATAGTTTCAATGCTAATAATATTTTTTATAAGTGTCATGCAAGCAGAAGCAACACAATTACCCAAGAATGTAAAACAATTTTTAACATCACAAAAGGATGTACCATCGATAAGGTTTGACGGGCTTATTATATATAATGACAATTTAATGTATATGCCCGTATTACCGGCATATCCAAAAGATGTAGAATCCTTAGAAATAGTAAAAACATATCCCGAGAATCAAACAATTGAAAAATATCCAGATTTAATATTATTTAACAATAATCTTGCACTAATAAAAATAATAAGAACTGATTCAGATACATTAACAGTCAGAAATATAGATTGGCCAATTGAAGTTAAGACAGGTGCAATTCCCCAAGATATGATGGTACCCAGAGGATTTGTATTACCGGATAGTCTGGCCGGTATTTTAGGAGATGTACAAGTTCCGCTTATAGGAAGTGCAAAGACAACAACATTTATAATCGGAAAGCGTACAGCACCATTACCAAGCGGAAAAAGAATACAAGATACAAAACAATACAGTGTTCCGGAACAATTAAAAAATAAATTGTTTTTCGTAAACAATTTTCAAACAGAATATTTACAGATTTTTACATCAAACGTAACAGAACCGTTGTACTCATTAAAGACATCAGGAGTAATGAAAGATGTAAAATCTGCATTAAATGGTAAGTACATACTTGCAGCAACAAACAATAAAAGGAATATTGATGTAATTGATGTTAATGATGAATATATAGTAAAACATATAGATTTAACTGCAATTCCGTCAGAAATAACAGTCGATGACATAAATAAAAAAGCATATGTAGCAAGTATAAAAGATGAATCATTAACCATAATAGACTTAGATACACTATCTGTAAAAGAAAAAGTTCAATTAGTAGGTGCCCCACAAAGATTAAGTTTGTCAGAGGATGGCAGCAAGTTAGCATATATAGATATGAAAACTTCTAATATATACATTCTTGACTTAATTAACGGTTATGATAATAAATTAATTTCCAATTACCCGAATGCAATAAAATTAATCTTAAAAGATGATAAAATTTACACAGCTTCAAGAACACAATCAAAATTAAGAATAATCAGCTATGATTTATTACAAGATAATAAAATAACGAAATCAAGAAAACAACGCCGAAAAGAAACAGCAATAAAAGAAGAAGAAAACAGAAATTCAGATATGTACATGGATGATTTAATCTATGAAGGAAATGACGATGAACTTTTATTGGCAGGTGAAGAATTTCAACATATAAAAAAATATGCAACAAGTATAAAAGATATAAATATAGGTTCAAAACCGGTAGATATATATTCAAAAGATAAAAAATTATATGTATTATGTGCAGGAAATAATAGCGTATATACATATGATACGGATTCAAAAGAATTAAAGACAGAGAAACTGCCTGTAGATGGATTTTCTAAAGCATTCACCCCTGTACCTAATTCAAATCTTGCAATAATAACAAATATGTCCGATTTAAAATATGTGGTATATGATACAACAAAAGATAAAGCGATACAGACTCTTCCAATAAGCGAGTACATAAATATGATAACAATACTGGAAAGAAAAAATGGACAGTAAATTAAAGGAAAGAATAACAAAACTAGAAAAAACCCAAGATGAATTTTGGAATGTATCACATCAAACCGGAAATTTCATTAATATGCTGATAAAAGCAATGAAGGCAAAGAATGTATTAGAAATAGGGACTTCAAACGGTTATTCCGGATTATGGATAGCAGATGCTTTAAAAGATACAAAAGGGCATCTGACAACAATTGAATTTTGGGAGAAACGGCAAAGTTTAGCACGAGAATATTTTGAGGAATGCGGATTATCAGATATAGCGACATTTAAAATAGGACAAGCTTACAATATAATAACAAATGAAATAAAAGAAAAATTTGATTTAGTATTTATAGATGCAAATAAGCAGGAATATATAAAATTTTATGAGGCAGTAAATCCATTATTAAATATTGGCGGAATAATACTGGCAGACAATATTATATCACATGCGGCGAAGGTACAACCTTTTGTAGAAGCCATTTCAGAAGATGAGAATTATCAAGTGCAAATATTAGACTTACCGGATGGTCTTTTAATGGCATACAAAATAAAGGAATGATAATGGAACGAGAAATAAAATCAGTAAATGGCGATTTAATAAATATATCAAAAATAGGAATTTTTTATAATAGAGATAATCAAAAAGCAAATTATGTAGGATTAGATATTGAAAAATGTTTTCAAGAAATGAATATAAATTGTGCTTTATATACAACGGATGATTATAAAAAAGACATAACATTTGCAATAGTATTAGGCGGAGATGGAACAATTTTAAAGACAGCAAGATATTATGCAAAGTATGATGTACCAATTTTAGGAATTAATCTTGGGCGATTAGGTTTTTTATCACAAGCGAAATCAAGTCAAACGCAAGAAGCAATAGAGTATATATTAAACGGTTCATTTAAGATAGAAAATAGAATAATGTTAAGCACATTAGACGGAAGATTAAATGCACTAAATGACATAGTAATAAAGGGGGAGGCATTTTCAAGAACATCAAGATTATATGTACATATAAATGACAATATAGTATGTGATTACCTTGCAGATGGTTTAATAATATCTACCCCAACAGGATCTACTGCATATACATTATCAGCGGGAGGGCCGATTCTTGCACCAACATTAGATGCAATAGTAATAGTACCAATATGTCCGCATACAATGAACGCAAGACCAATAGTAATTCCATCCAATGAAATTATTAAAATAACATCAAGTCAAAATAAACCATTGCTGAAAATTTCTGCCGACGGACAAGAAACATATAATTTAGGAATAAATGAAGCAATAGAAATAAAAAAATGTGAATATAATACAAAACTGCTATTATTAAACATTGAAAAAAATTCATTTTATTCGGTATTAAAAGAGAAATTGCACTGGGGACTTTCCTGGAAAGGCTAAAATGATAAAATCAATTACCATAAAAAATTATATTTTGATAGAAGAAATAACACTTGAATTTAATGAAGGTTTTAATGTTTTTACGGGAGAAACAGGTGCCGGAAAGAGTATAATAATAGGAGCTATCGATTCTGCCCTCGGAGCAAAATCGAATAGGGAATCAATTAAAAGCGGAAAAGAAAAAGCATTAATAGAATTAACAATAAAACTGAAAGAGAATTTTAATCAAAAAGTTTTAGTCGATAACGGAATTGATATTTTCGATAATGAAATAATTATATCAAAAGAAATAACCCCGACATCATCACGATACAGAATAAATGGCACGATGGTCACACTTGATTTTATAAAAGATATAAGAGAACAACTTCTTGATATACATACTCAACATCAAAGTTACAATTATATTCAGCCTAAAAATCATATCATTTTACTTGACAATTTCGCAGCGAAATCACACAAAGATAATGTTTCGTTATTTAAAGAAAAATATAATCACTATTTAGAATTAAAAAGAAAACTCGAAGAAATTACAAAGGTTGTTAAAGAAAATGAGCAACAAAAAGATTTTATCAGTTTTCAAATTTCCGAAATAGAGAATGCCGGAATAGAAGATATAAATGAAGATGAAAAACTTCAAAAAGAATTAGATGTTTTATCGAATGCGGAGAAATTAAAAGATTTATCATATTCATCTTATTGGGTATTATATGGCGAAGATGGAAATATAATAGATACAATGAGTAATATAAAATCCAATATATCAAAATTAACCGGAATGGATGAAAGTAACAGACAAATTGAAGAAGATTTTATTAACTGTTATGAAACATTAAAAGAATTAGCCATACAATTAAGAAATTATTCCGAATCACAAGAAAATGACAATGAAAGAATGGATTATATCAATGAAAGACTTAGTATTTTTGATAAACTCAAAAGGAAATACGGTTCATCACTGGAAGAAGTAGTTAATACATATAATAAATTGTCGGAAGAATTAAATACAATAGAAAATTCACAGGAAGAAATAAATAAAACAGAAACAGAAATAAAAAATATTGTTGAAGATTTGGAGATACTGGCAAAAACGATTTCAAAAGAGAGAAAAGAGCTTGCAGAAGTATTATCAAATGCAGTAACAAAAGAATTAGAAAAACTTGAATTACCGAAATCAAGATTTCAAATAGATATTGAAGAATGTAACATGAATGAACGAGGTAAAGATAGAGTAGAATTTTTAATAACAACAAATGTTTCAGAAACATTAAAGCCCCTGGCAAAAACAGCTTCAGGAGGAGAAATATCAAGAATAATGCTTGCAATAAAAACAATATTTGCCCAAGCAGATAATACAAATACGGTAATCTTTGATGAAATAGATACGGGTATATCAGGAAAGGCGTCCCAAGCTGTAGCGGATGAAATAACCAATCTTTCAAAATCACATCAAATAATATTAATAACGCACCAACCAATCATAGCCGCAAAAGCATTATCTCACTTCTACGTAAAAAAAGAACAAGGCATAGAAACCAGCGTAAAAGTATACAATTTAAAAGGTGAAAATAGAATAAAAGCAATGGCATTACTTTGTGCCGGTGAAATAAACGAAGAATCAGAATTATTTGCAAAAAAACTACTGGGTGTATAATAAACACTAATCTAATTAAAATATTATTATTCTTTGATAAATTATTATAGTAATTAAAGTGTCCGAGGATACTCAACTCTGAATCAGATAGTAAATGAGATTAGAGATTCAACTAAGAATTATCTTAATTCTGTCTGATTAAACAAAAAAATTGGAGAATAATATGCAAACAATAGTTTTTTATGACATAAAAGAATTTGAACAAAACTTTTTTCAGCAAGAATTAAATGATAAATATATTTTAATATTTAAGTCAAATACTCTTGAATCCGAAACGAAATTAAGTAAAGAAGAAGAGCAAGCAGAAATAATATCAGTTTTTACAGGTTCAAGAGTAGACAGAGATGTTTTAAATAAACTGCCGAATTTAAAATTAATACTTACACGATCAGTAGGATATAGCCACATTGATACAGAATATTGTAATGAACATAATATTCTAATAGCTAATACTCCGCACTATGGAGATTATACAGTAGCAGAATATTCATTCGGATTATTGTTAAATTTAGTACGCAGAATTTGTTATGGTCAAAATGAATTAAAACAAGGAGATATGTATCCTGAAACATTCGGAATGGAACTATATGATAAAATCATAGGAATAATAGGAACAGGGTCAATCGGATCAAAATCAATCAAAATAGCAAAAGGATTTTCAATGAATATTATCTGCCATGATATTCATGAGAATGAAGAACTAAAAAATGAATATAACATAAAATATACAGATATAAATACGATATGCAAATTATCAGATATAATAATGCTTCACGCACCATTAACCACATCAACTTATCATATTTTAAACGAAGAAAGAATAAATTTAATGAAAGAAAATGCGGTAATAATAAATACTGCAAGAGGAGAATTAATAGATACCGAAGCATTATATAACGCATTATTAGAAAATAGAATAAAAGGAGCAGCAATTGATGTTTTAGAGTTTGAAGAAACAATTTCAAATAAAAGACCCGGAGAAAATATTAATTTAAAAAATTTAAGGACATCACTGATTAATTCAAAATTACTTAATTTGAAAAATGTAATAGCAACTCCGCATATAGCATATGATACAAAAGAAGCCGTACAACGGATATTAAACATGACAATTAAGAACTTAAATGAATATTCACTTGGTATTGATTTAAAAAACGAAGTTAAATAACAATATGATAAATAAATTGTACGAGAAAATTTTACTGATTCGCAAACTAAATTAAACTTTAAAAATGCCGTTGCACCAATAATTTAAAGATAGTCAACAACAATGTGAACACAATATTAAACAAAAAAAATGCAAGTTTAAAATGTAAGATTTAAGAACTTGCAATATTTACACTAGCCGAAACATTAATAACAAAATAATTATACAACTTTTTTTCAGAATCGTAAAGAGAACGAAAGCTAATATGAGTATATTATTAATAAATATTAAAAAATATTTACATTTATCTAATATCGGATTTTGCAGCCGACGGTATTAAAAATGGTGCAGCAGCACTTTTTTTATATTTAATACAAATTTAAACTACTCTGTCAGTGTTATTTCAGCCCATTCTTTACTAGGGTTCGTTCTTTTTTTCCCTCTTTTTTCTTTTTTTTTTTGCAAATTTCGCTCAAGTTGCGAGTCAACAAATTTTGGAATGGCGTTTTAAAAAGATGATCAATTTTAGGAAGGTTGCGACACTAGATTAAGTTTTTTCTGAACACTATCAATACATTTTCTTCAAAAACTAAAAAAGCTAAGATTATTAGTAAATTTTTTAGAGAAAATACTTGTAATAATAAGCAATTTATCAGATAATTTCAGTGTTAGGAAAAGAGGTAAGGAATATGCGTAAACCTGTAATTGGAGTACTTGGAGCAACCGGAGTTGTCGGAAGAAACATTTTAACAATATTAGAAGAAAATAATGTTGTATATGAAGATATAAAATTTCTTGCAAGCAAAAAAAGTGCAGGAAAAGAATTAAAATTCAAAGGGAAAAATTATACAGTTATAGAAGCAACTCCCGATGCTTTTGAGGGAATAAATATAGTTTTAGCTTCGGCAGGCGGATCTACAAGCCTTGCTTTGGCAAAAGAAGCAGTAAAAAGAGGTGCTGTATACATTGATAATTCAAGTGCTTTTAGAATGGAAGAAGATGTACCTTTAGTAATTGCAGGAGTTAATGATGACGATATCAAGAAGCATAAAGGAATAATTTCAAATCCTAATTGTTCAACCTCACAATTAATGTTAGTTTTAAAACCGTTACATGATTATGCGGAAATTAAAAGAATGATAGTAAGTACCTATCAATCAGTTTCAGGAGCAGGACTTGCCGCAATAAATGAATTAAGAGAAAATACCATCGCCGTAAATAATAATGAAAAATTTGAAAATAAAGTATTTAAAAAACCAATAGCATATAACTGTATTCCACAAATTGATTCTTTCTGCGAAAACGGATATACAAAAGAAGAAATGAAAGTTACAAATGAAACAAGAAAAATTCTTCACTTAGATCCTAATACACCAATTTCTTGCACAGCAGTAAGAGTTCCTGTGTTTATAGGACATTCTGAAGCTGTAACAGTTGAATTTAAAGAAAAAATTACACCTGAGAAAGCCAGAGAAATACTTGAACATGCCTGGGGTGTTAAAGTTATCGACGATACAGCTAATTATGAATTTCCAACAGCAATAATGGCAGCAGGTACAAACCCGGTTTATGTCGGAAGAATCAGAAAAGATATAGCTTTTGATAATGCTATTTCATTCTGGTGTGTAGCAGACAACTTAAGAATAGGAGCTGCACTTAATACGGTAAGGATTGCGGAAAAAGTTATTGAAATGCAAGTATTTTAAATTCTGCCTGAGAAAATTTTGCGATAAGAAACATTTTCCGTAAGGTACCAATATAGCCGGTTTAAAGTTGGATTAGCTTCAAAACAAATATAAATGAGTTAAATTAAATTTTTAAAGTGCCGCTGCACCGCCCTTTTCCCCCCCCCCGAGAATGTGAGAGCAAAGCAAGCGGAAGGTTGCAACACTAGATTAAATATAAAAACAAGTTTTCACGGAATCTAATTGTAAATATACAAAAGAAAAGAAGGTAAATAATGAGATATAATGCAGGTGAAGTTATTACGGCAATGGTTACTCCATTCAATGAAGATTTAACAATAGATTATAAATCATTGGAAAAATTAGTTAATCATTTGATAGATACAGGTTCAGACGCAATTTTGGTAGCCGGAACAACAGGAGAAACCCCTACTCTCTCCCATGAAGAGGAGTATGAAATATTTTCTTTTGTTAAAAAAATCGTTAAAGGCAGAGTTAAGCTCATTATGGGTGCAGGTTCTAACTCAACCCAAACCGCAACAGATTCTTCAAAAAAAGCTCAAGAGTTAGGAGCAGATGCTATATTGACAGTAGTTCCTTATTATAATAAACCTTCTCAAAAAGGTATGTACGAACATTTTTCCACTATAGCAAAATCAGTAACAATACCAATAATATTATATAACATTCCGGGAAGAACAGGCGTTAATATGCAACCTGCAACAATCGCACAATTATCAAAAGAATTTAATAATATAGTTGCAGTTAAACAAAGTAATTCTGATCTTGATTTAATCAGTGATATAAAATCATTATGCCCTGATGATTTTATAATCTATTCAGGAGATGATAGCTTAACATTACCAATGATGTCACTTGGAGCATATGGTGTAATTTCAGTTGCTTCACATATTGCAGGAGCTGAAATAAAGAAAATGATTAAAGAATTTAAGGCGGGAAATAACAAAGAAGCACTTAAATATCATTTAAATTTATATCCATTATTTAAAAAATTATTTATGGCACCAAATCCTGTACCTGTTAAAGCTGCACTTAAATATTACGGAATTATGGAAGAATACGTAAGAAAACCATTGGTAACTTTAGATAATAAAGAAAAAGACGAGCTATATTCTATACTTAAAAACTATAAAATATAATAAATAGAAATTTTAATATAATACCGTACTACCTTTAAAGTTTAGTTTATTTATCTTGGAATGCCTTTTTTTGGGGGGGGGGGCTTATTATTTGTTTTTGGCTTTTTTCTCATCTTGCCACTATTCATTTTGCCCTTACAAACTCAGGCTTACAATGCTTTCGTCAGACTTTCACCCTTTCGCAAATTTTTCTATCAGGAAATATTCCCTGGCATTCTTACAAGTTTAAAAATTTCATTGCAAATTTTAAAAATTTCTCTGGCTTGATTAAAATCAATCATATTAGCACCATCACATAATGCCGAATCAGGATTAGGATGAACTTCAAAGAATAAGCCGTTTACCCCTGAAGCAGTAGCAGCTTTAGCAAGAACCGGAACAAATTCCCGTTCGCCAGAAGAACTTTCGCCGCACCCTCCCGGTAATTGAACACTATGAGTAGCGTCGAAAATAACAGGGTAGCCCATTTTTTGAATAATCGGAATAGCACGCATGTCAGATACAAGATTGTTATAACCAAAAGTTACGCCACGATCAGTAATAATTATATTATTATTACCCGATTCTACAACTTTTTGAGCAATTGATTTCATTTGAGAAGGAGCTAAAAATTGTCCTTTTTTAATATTTACAATTTTATTAGTTTTTGCAGCTGCAACAAGCAAATCAGTTTGACGGCAAAGGAATGCAGGAATTTGAATAATATCAGCGACTTTTGCTGCAATATCGGCTTCCTGCGGATTATGAATATCAGTAACTATTGGAATATTAAATTCTTTTTTTATATCAGAAAGTATTTCAAGCCCTTTTTCAATACCCAAGCCTCTAAAAGAATTTATAGAACTTCTATTAGCCTTATCATAAGAAGTTTTAAAAACAAAATTTATATCTAATTCATCAGTCAATTTTTTTAGGAATTCAGCTGTTTTAAAAGAAATATCTCGTGATTCCGTAGCACAAGGGCCGGCAAGTATAGTCAATTTTTCACCGCCTATATAAAAATCTTTTAAAGCAACCAAATTTACCATATACACCTCATAAGAATACTAAAAAAGAGTCCATTTGGACTCTTAAAATGGTGGAGGATAGGAGACTCGAACTCCTGACATCCTGCGTGCAAAGCAGGCGCTCTACCAACTGAGCCAATCCCCCTCGGACTTATATGTCTATAATATCATGTCATAAAAAAAAATCAACAATTATTTTTTTAATTTTTTTATTAAATCTTTTATTTCCATTTTATCATCTTCTTCTTTGTAATTTTTTAAAGAACTTTTTAATACACTCATTGCTTCTTTTTTTTCATTTAATTTCATCAAAAATTCTACATATTCTTTCAAATAATTTAAATTATTCGGCTGTATTCTTCTGGCATTAAAATAATTTCTTTTTGTTTCTTCTATATCTTTTTTATGTTCACTACATTTAGCCATATAATAAAAATATTGAGCATTTGTAATATTAATTTCAGACGCTTCTTTATAATACAAATATGAAGTTTCATAATCAGCTTGATTATAATATGATTTCGCTATTTTTTCATATAAACTTTCTTCTGCAGGCATTAATAAAAGACCTTGTTTATAATTTTCTATTGCTTTATCATAATCTGCTAAATTATAATATATATCCCCTCTTAATCTATAAAGATTACCGTCATTAATATCTAATTTTAAAGCAAATTCCGACAAGCACAATGCTTTTTCATTTTCTTTCAATTTTAAATATGCTTCTGCTTCATATATATATGCCAAAATATAGTTTTTATTGATTTCTTTTATTTTTTCACACAATTCAACTGTCTTTTTATACTTTTTTAACTCTAAACAAGATTTAGCAAGTAAAGAATTATACTCTATTGAATCAGGTTTTAATTCAACAGCTTTTTCAAGTATATATTCAGTTTTTCCCCAATTATTTATATACGAATAATAAGTGCCTAAAGCATAATAAGCAAAATCATCTTCTTTAATAATGTTTAATAATCTCTTTACAATTACATCTGCCTCCGTTATTTTATCCAAACTGATTAAAATCATTAATTTCAATGCCAAAGAACGAACATGACTGCTTTCTATAGAAAGTGTATAATTAACAACCACTTCAGCAAGTGATATTTTTTTATTCAGATAATATAAATAAGCTAATGCAAAATTATAATCAATATTATAAGGATCTAAAGAAATAGCAACACAATAATTATCCTCCGCTTCTTTTAGAAACCCCTTTAAAGAATATAATATTCCAAGTTTAAAATATAAAGAAGCATCAGAAGAATTTTTTGCCAAAGCCTCTAATACAGTTTGAATTGATTTTTCATAATCATCTTCATATATTTCTGATTCATTTTCTTTTTTCATATTACTTATTATATTTTTAATACTGATAATAGTAAAGTATCCGTAAAAAATTATATAATAAAGAATTAAAAAAAATGAACAACAATATTTATGCGGACAATTTTTTATTTATAATAAAATTGATATACAAGCACACAAATATTTATACTACAATATTACTATGGAAAAACAATTTCAAATATGTTCCAAATATAAACCCTCAGGTGATCAGCCTAAAGCAATAAAACAACTAACGGATGGTATTCTTAAAGGTTATGACTCGCAAACATTGTTAGGTATAACAGGAAGCGGAAAGACATTTACTATAGCCAATGTTATAGAAAAAATTCAAAGACAAACACTTGTAATTGCACATAATAAAACGTTGGCAGCACAGCTCTATAATGAATTTAAAGAACTTTTTCCCAATAATGCAGTTGAATATTTTATAAGTTATTATGATTATTATCAACCTGAAGCCTATATACCCAGAAGCGATACTTATATAGAGAAATCAGCAACAATTAACGACGAAATAGATCGTTTAAGACATAATACAACTCGCAGCTTATACGAAAGAAATGATGTTATAGTTGTTGCGTCAGTGAGCTGCATATATGGTTTAGGACTTCCTGAACAATATTTCAAAGGAGCTCTTCAAATTCAAGTCGGTGATGAAATAGACAGAAATGCTTTTTTAAAAGAATTGATAAATATTCAATACAGCAGAAATGACATAGAACTTGAACGCTCTACATTCAGACCAAGAGGGGATATCATAGAAATAATGCCTGCATATGAAAAAATGGTTACTCGCATTTATCTTTTTGGGGATGAAGTTGAAAAAATAACACGAATAAATCCGATTACAGGCGAAATTTTGGAAGATTTGGATTCAACAGTTATATTTCCTGCCGTACACTATATATCAGGTGATGAAGATAAAGAAGAAACAATACGACTTATTCGTGAAGAATTAAAAGAACAAGTACAGAAATTTGAAGTAGAAAACAAGTTAATAGAAGCACAAAGAATATATCAAAGAACGAATTATGATATAGAAATGATTAAAGAAATGGGATATTGCAGCGGAATTGAAAATTATTCCAGAATAATTGAACGTAGGGAAAAGGGAAGTGCTCCCGCTACTTTATTAGATTATTTTAAAGATAACTTTTTATTGGTAATAGACGAATCACATGTATCAATTCCACAATTAAAAGCAATGTACAACGGGGATCAAGCACGAAAAACAGTACTTGTTGATTACGGATTTCGATTACCAAGTGCAAAAGATAACAGACCCTTAAAAATAGAAGAATTTTGGAATAAAGTAGGGCAAAAAATTTATGTTTCTGCGACCCCCGGAGATTTTGAAAAGAATACATCAAACCAACTTGTTGAACAAATTATTAGACCGACAGGTCTTGTTGACCCTGAAATATTTGTAAGACCGACTTTAAATCAAGTAGATGATTTAATTTCGGAAATAAAAAAAGTTACAGAGAAAAAAGAAAGAATACTTGTTACAACTTTAACAAAAAAAATGGCTGAAGATCTTTGCGATTATCTGCAGCAATTGGGAATAAAAGTAAGATATTTGCACAGTGAAATTGCCTCAATAGAAAGAGTTGAAATACTAAGAGATTTAAGACTCGGCACGTTTGATGTATTAATCGGCGTAAATTTATTAAGAGAAGGTCTTGATATTCCTGAAGTTTCACTGGTTGCAATAATGGATGCGGATAAAGAAGGATTTTTACGTTCTGAAACAAGTTTAATTCAAACTATTGGAAGAGCGGCAAGAAATGTTTGCTCAAAAGTTATTATGTATGCGGATAAAATAACTGAGAGTATGAACAGTGCCATCAAAGAAACAGAAAGACGAAGATCTATTCAATTAGAATATAACAAACAACATAATATTACTCCTCAAACTATAAAAAAACCTATTGAAAATAATTTATTACAACTTGTTGCAAGTTATAGAAATATTGAAGACATTGTTGCCGAAGAAATGGTCGAAAATAATATCTCAGAAAAAGATTTACCTAAATTACTTGATAAATTAGAAAAAGCTATGAAAAAAGCGGCTTCTATTTTAGATTTTGAAAGAGCCGCTGAAATTAGAAATCAAATAAAAAAATTAAAAAATATCACTTTTTGATTTAATGGCCGGTATTACATCTTCATATAAATCTGAGCAATATGAAAAGAAACACAGAAAACTAAATGTAAAAACTATTGATTGAATGATTTGAATCAATATTGTATCTTCACCTAACATTTGTTTGAAGAAAATACATATCAAAAACGAAAATAAGAGAATAGAAAATACATACTGAAGAAGAAATGACATAAATGCAACCGAAAAATTTCCTGCACCTTGAAATATTAATTTCATTTTTAATGCATCACTTATTTTGCCTCTTACGGAATATAACACGCCGGGTATTACAATAAATGGAGACATTATAACAATTACAATAAAATAAATAATAAACATTATAAATGATTCAAATACTATATTCTGATTTATAAATGTAATAAGGACATACAAAATAAATGAAGCAGGTAACATCACTATTGTTGAACAAATTGTTTTTATCAACACTTCAGGTATCGAAAATAAAGAAGGAAGTATAGGATAGTTATTATTTATATTTCTATTCATTAAAAAAGAAGAACATCCGCAATTTATGATCACCACAAATAAAAATAAAATAATATTACTTTGATCTGAATTTAATTTCCCGGACAAAATAAGAAATAAGGGGGCAGATAACACTATAATTTTTATCAGCCAATAATTATCACTATATATATTTCTTACTGCATTCATTAAAGATGCCATAATAAACTCCTTTATAATTTTTCTATAAAATCTTCACCTTTTATGTCAGTTATAATTTTTGTTACATCGTCATCATCTAAAGTTTCTTTTTCAAGTAATTCTTTTGCAATAGCATCCAACAGATCTCTATTATTGCTCAAAAGATTTTTAGCGACTTCATAGCGTTCATCAACGATTTTTTTAATTTCCCTGTCTAAATCAGCAGCGAATTCTTCTGAAAAATCTCTTGTAGCACCGAAATCTCTGCCCATAAATACATGCTCTTGTGATTTTCCATATGTCATTGCACCCATTTTATCCGACATACCCCATTGAGTAACCATTTTCCTTGCAATTTCAGTTACTTTTTCCAAGTCACTTGAAGCACCTGTTGATATTTTTTCAGGGCCGAAAACTATTTCTTCCGCTACTCGTCCGCCTAAAGTCATTGATATTTGATCCAATAACTTAGATTTACTTATATGAACTTTATTATCTTCAGGCTTTGTCCAAGTAATACCCAAGGCATAACCTCTTGGTATAATTGTAACTTTATGTAATTCATCACAATCTTTCAACAGTTTAGCTAAAAGAGCATGACCCACTTCATGATAAGAAGTAATTTCTTTATCTTCATCAGTCATTACACGACTTTTCTTTTCTATTCCGGCAATAACTCTGTCAATAGCATCATCAATTTCCGTCATATTTATTACAGATTTATTTCTTCTTGCCGCAAGTAATGCTGATTCGTTTAAAAGACTTTGCAAATCTGCTCCTGTAAACCCAGGTGTCCTTTTCGCCAAAACTTTTAAATCTACATCTTTATCTAACGGTTTCCCTTTTGCATGAACTTTTAAGATTTGTTCTCTTCCTTTTACATCCGGAAGACTTACCATAATTTGTCTGTCAAATCTTCCAGGACGTAAAAGAGCGTTATCTAATATATCAGGTCTGTTTGTAGCAGCTAAAATTATTATATTTGTATTACCGTCAAATCCATCCATTTCTACCAGCAATTGATTTAAAGTTTGTTCTCTTTCATCATGTCCACCGCCAAGACCTGCTCCTCTTTGTCTGCCTACCGCATCAATTTCATCTATAAATACTATACAAGGCTGATGTTTTTTTGCTTGCTCAAATAAATCTCTTACCCTTGAAGCTCCGACACCTACAAACATTTCAACAAAATCTGATCCGCTTATTGAAAAGAACGGAACACCTGCTTCTCCTGCTACTGCTTTTGCCATAAGCGTTTTTCCTGTTCCGGGAGCTCCTACCAGTAATACTCCTTTCGGAATTTTTGCTCCTAATTTTAAATATTTTTCTCCATTTTTTAGGAAATCAACTATTTCTTCAAGTTCTTGTTTCTCTTCATCTATTCCGGCAACATCTTTAAATGTTATTTTCACCTTACTATCAAGCATCATTTTTGCTTTACTTTTACCGAAAGACAGTGCCTGAGAACCGCCTGTTTGTACAATTTTGGCTAGTATTATCAAAAACATCACTATTAATAATATCGGTAATGCAGTTCCTACTAATCCCATCATTGATGAAGATTCATTTGTCTTTTTTATTTCTACATCAACGTTATTATTTTCAAGCAATGGATATAATGTCGTATCATTTGCCGGAACATTGACCCTATATCTCAATGATGCAGTTACTGTTTCTTTTCCGTTTATATTTGTTTTTATTTCTTCATTTACGGGTACTGCTGTTACTGTATCATTTTCTATTACTACTTCTTTTATCTCGGAATTTTTTACTTTTGATATAAATTCAGTATAGGTTAATATCTTCGTTGAAGTGGAAGGGGCGGTAAAAAATGTTGATGCCAATAATAAAATTAATATACTTATTATTATCCAAATACCCATTAATTGATTTTTATTCATTTTAAATCCTTTACTTAATACTAGTTTCTCTTTCTCTTTATATCATTCAAAATTTATCAATTTAGTATCATTTGATAACCTTTTTTCAATTAATTTTTCTCGGTATTGCGGGAAAAAAATTTATTTTATTTTACATATTTAATCATTATTTTAATTTTTATCCCTTTGATAAATCGATAAATTTTAGGTATTTATATATTTTTTTAAATTATATCATTAACTATTTAACTCTTCCATACATATCTTCATATCTTATAATATCTTCTTCCGAAATATATGCTCCCTTTTGAACTTCAAGAATTTTCAACGGATCTTTCGTTAAATTTTGTAATGAATGTTTCGCTTGTATTGGAATATTTATACTCTGACGTTTTTGCAAAGTATAAGTTTTATCATTAAGAACTACTGTTGCGGAACCTTCCAACACTACCCAATGTTCGGAACGATAATTGTGTGATTGCAGCGATAATTTATGTCCCGGTGAAACATTGATTATCTTAGTTAACCAATTTTTTCCTCCGTTTAACGTTGTATAATATCCCCAAGGTCTATATACTGTTTTATGTATATTAACTATATTTTTATTATGTTTTTTTAATTCTTTTACAATTTTACCAACATTTGCAGTCTTTTCTTTATTACATACAAGAACTGCATCTTCTGTTTCAACAACGATTGTATTTGTAATTCCGCTTACGGCAAGTAATTCTTTTGAAGAATATATAAGAGAATCTTTTACTTTATCAATTACAACATTACCATGCAGCACATTACCTTTAGAATCTTTATTTTCATGGTTATATACAGCATTCCAAGAACCATAATCCGTCCATTCCGTTTCTAAATTAACAACCGCAATATTATCAGCCTTTTCTATAACAGCATAATCTATTGATATTGATTCTATATTTTCATAATTTTTATAATTAATCACCTTATTTTCATCAAACATATCAACCGTCATCGATGAAATAATATTATTGGCATATTTTTTAAATGCATCTTTTAATACAGAAACTTTTGCAACATATATTCCGCAATTCCACAAATAATTTTCATTTTTAATATATTCTTTTGCCAATTCCAAAGAAGGCTTTTCAGTAAATTTTATTACTTTTCTTCCTTTTTTTAATTTATCACCCGCTAATATATAACCGTATCCTGTTTCCGGATATCCCCCGGGATTTACGCCTAACGCAGTTATATATCCTGAAGCAGCTATATTTTTTGCCTTATTTATTGCTTCTAATAATTTTATTTGATCTTTTACATAAAAATCAACAGGGAGTAAAACAACAGTATCTTCACTATCTATATACGTTAATGCGGCTGCTACGGCAGGTGCGGTATTTTTAGACATAGGTTCAGATAATATAATCTGATTCTTTGACATCTTTTGTAACTGAAGTTTTGTATCCAATGCTTGCCTTATATTGGTAATAAGAATTACATTTTTTGCCGGAGTAATTTTACAAGCTGTTTCATATGTATTTTGTAATAATGTGTTTCCACCATATAATTTTAATAAAGATTTAGGATATAAAGCTCTGGATACAGGCCAAAGCCTTTCTCCCGATCCTCCTACCATTATTATACATTTCATTATTTTACTCTCACAATTTCATACGCTTACTTTTTTATTTTACCCCTAATTCGTTTTCTCTAGCAAATTGAAAAGTTATGTAAAGATACTTTAGAATTTTAGACAAATGTAATAAAAAGTAGCTATAATAAATAATAACTAGGACATGCTTTATAATAAAGGGGATTTAATACATGGGAGCTTCTACATTAAAACAAATCGAAGAAAAAGAAATTTCTCCAAAAGAAATTAGAGAATTATTAGGAATCGATAATTCTGAAATTCAGGAACTTTGTAAACTTGCGGATATAAAACTTAAAAGAAATGAACGTGGACTTACTTATTTTACTCAGGATGAAGTAAAAACTTTATCTGCTTATTCCGCTAAGTTTAATAATAAAAAAGTTACTAAACCTATTGAAAAATATCCGGTTTTAAAAGGTTCAAATTCAATTTCTAATGCTTCGGTTGTTCAACTTGTAGATACATTAAAAAGTATTGAAAAAAATATTACTGATCGTTTAACAGGACTCCTCGATGAAAAACTTGACGGTATGGACGATGTAGTTCTGGAACTCATTAGAGTTAAAACTGAAAATGAAACAATGAGATTCAAAATTAATGAATTAAATAAAGAAAATTATAAATTAAAAAAAGAAATTAATTCGTTTAAAAAAATTCCTTTCGGTTTCTATACAAAATCAACTCCGGAACGAAATTTATTTTAATTCTGTTCGGTTGATTGTATTATCTTCATTCCAGTACACTGTTAGTTTATTTAATACTTTATGATAAAATGTCATGTTTGAAGATGCGAATTTAATTGCATCTTCAAATTTTAATATTTTTTTATCCGTTAAATTTTTTATAATATCACATAATAACATTGAACTTCCTGCAAATACACCTTCTGCATTAACCAATTTCCCTGAATGATTATAAATTTTTTGACCGGCAAACATATATTCCCCTTTATCGCTATGTGCCAATGGTAGTGCATCACTTATCAATATTATTTTATTTTTCGGTCTTATTTTAAACGTTAATTTTAAAACATCATCAGATACATGCTGCGAATCAGCTATGATTTCCGTATATATTTTTCTGTTTATCAATGCCTTTACACAACAAGAATCACCTCTATGTAAAAAACTTCCCATTGCATTATATAAATGGGTAACTTGATTTATATTTTGAAAATCATAACATTCACAATGTCCGGCTGATATTTTTATATTTTTTTTATTCAAATATTTTATAAATTCACCTGTTTTATCTAATTCAGGAGCTATTGTTATTATTTTTATAAACTCATCTTCTATTTTTTTGAAAATTTCAATATTTAATGGTTGTATATATTTTTTATCATGGATTCCTGATTTATTTGGATTTATAAATGGCCCTTCAAGATGGATTCCAATAATTTGCGAGTTTTTTTTACTATTTTTTGATTGTGCCTCTTTTATTATTTTTATTCTTTCTTTTATTAAATTCAAATCATCTGTCATAATCGTAGGAAAAAAAGCAGCAACGCCATCTTGTAATAATTGTTCTGATAAGTCACATATTTCTTTTGAACTGCTTTTCATAAAATCTATACCATAAGCACCATGAATATGCTGCTCTATTAATCCGAATGTCTTTTTCATAATTACCTCAATGAATTTATTGCCAATTTTATATCACTCTGTGAAAAAATATAATTCCCTGCAACTAAAGCATTTGCTCCAAGGCTTTTACAATATTGTCCTGTTTTATCATTTATTCCGCCATCTACTTCTATTATTATCTCTTTTGTTATATATTTTTTTAGTTCCTTTATTTTATTTGCACACTCTTCCATAAATTTTTGACCGCCAAAACCGGGTTCAACTGTCATTATTAGAACTAAATCTATATCTTTTAAGTATGGAATAATTTTTATAATTTCTGTTTTCGGCTTTATAGATAATCCTGCTTTTAAATTATATCCTTTTATTAATTTTATTATTTCAACTACATTGCCAGGATTTGATTCATAATGAAAAGTTATTATATCTGCACCTGAAAGAGCAAAATCTTTTATATATTTTTGCGGATTATCTATCATCAAATGAACATCTAAAGGTAATCGGGTAACCTTTTTTAATGATTTTACCACCGGTGCTCCAATAGTAAGATTCGGAACAAAATGTCCATCCATAACATCTATATGTATCCAATCAGCTCCTCCATCTTCCAGTCTTTTTATTTCTTTTTCTAAATTGGCAAAATCACTTGATAGTATTGAAGGGGATATTATTATTTTATTCATCGTCTTTTTCCTATATAATATTCAAATTTTTTAATGCCATTAATGCAGCTTGTTTTTCTGCTTCTTTTTTCGTTTTCCCAATACCTGTTCCAAGTTCCGTTCCATTATAATATACACCAATTTCATAATTTTTATTATGTGCTTCACCTGTTTCTTTTATAATTTTATACTCGGGTAAATCTTTATTTTTACTTTGTGTATATTGTTGAAGAAGTTCTTTTGAATTATATAAATATAATATTGAAGATATATCAAGTTCTATTTGATTATAAATTTTATAAATACAATTTTTTGCACTTTCAAATCCGCAGCTTTTGTATATTGAACCTAAAATAGCTTCCATTGAACAAGCCAATATTGACTGTTTATTTCTTCCGCCATCTTTTTCTTCATGCTGACCTATATTTATATATTTATTTAATTCCAAATTTTCCGCAATCTTTGAAAGAAATAAATCAGAAACCAGCCAACTCCTTATTTTTGTTAATTTTCCTTCATCATAATCATTAAATTTATCAAATAAATAATTACTTACAGCAAGTCTTAATACTGAATCTCCCAAAAATTCTAAACGTTCATAATCAGGTGCATTCTCTTTGGATTGTTCATAATTATATGAAGGATGAGTTAATGCTTCATTTACCAAATTTAAATCAGCATTTTCGATTCCTAATTTTTTTAATAATTCCAGAATTTCTTTTTGTTTAACCTGAGATAACATAAAGGACTTTCTTTATTAAATCAAATATCATTGTAAACGTAAGTCCTCCTTCCAGTATAAAATATTTAATATAATAATATGCTACAGGTACTGAAAAAAGGTAACTGTCTGCTCTATCTAAAAAACCGCCATGCCCGGGCAGTGAATGACCTGAATCTTTAACTCCTGCGTCTCTTTTTATTAAAGATTCTGATAAATCTCCCAATTGTGCCATTATTGTTACTATTAATGAAAGTACAATTGAATGATATAGTGAAATATCTATTAATTTACCGATTATTATTCCTGCGATAACGGCACAAACACCACCTGCCATAGCACCTTCAATTGTCTTTTTCGGACTTATCACCGGAGAGAGTTTATGCTTACCGAACTTTATTCCGAAATAATATGCCGCAATATCAGTAAACATAATTACAAAGAATATAAATAAAAGAAAATATAACCCCTGTTTGAATGTAATATTAAATAAAGAAACATCATTTCCCATTTGTCTTATTAAGCAAACATGGCAAGGAAGCCAAGCTATTAAAAATCCTAATATTGTTGTTGCTACATTTGCTATATATGGTTGTCGTCCCCGAAATAGCACTGCCAAAAAAGACCCTATTGTACCTACAACCAAAACTAAAGGAATTAAATTATCATAACCGCTGGCAGTTATTAATACCATTGTTATTGACACAGTCAAAATAACCTTAAAAAACGGTAAGAATCCTTTATTATTCAGTATTTGTGCATATTCTCTTGACGCCATTATTATAAAAAGCAATAATAAGGCAAGTAAAAATTTACCGCCAAGTAATATACACGAAAATACTAATGCACCTATAATAAATCCGGTTATAACTCTGTTTTTTACTATTGTATTAAAAACAGCCACTATACAGTTAATACCTCTTTTTCTTTTTCTGCAGATAAATCATCTGATATTTTTATATATTTATCTGTTAATTTTTGAATTTTATCCTGATTATCTTTTACTATATCTTCAGAAAGATTTTCTGATTTTTCTAATTTTTTTAACTCATCAGTAAGATCACGTCTGATATTTCGTATTGCAACTTTTGTTTCTTCGCATACTTTTTTAACATCTTTGCAGATTTCTTTTCTTTTATCTGTTGTTAATGGTGGAAATATTAACCTTACAACTATACCGTCCGAACTTGGATTTATTCCCAAATCTGCTTTTACCAATGCTTTTTCAACATCTTTTATTATTGTTTTATCATAAGGAGCTATTACTAAAGTTGTTCCATCTTGTACACTTACTTGTGATAATTGTCTTAATGGAGTAGGAGCCCCATAATATTCCACAAGTACTTTATCCAATATTAAAGGATTGGCCCTACCCGTACGAATTGCGACAAATTCTTTTTTAAGCTGATTAATTGCCTTTTCCATTTTTTCAGTACCTGTTTTAAACATTGCCTCTACTGACATTTTAACCTCCTACATATGTTCCTATATTTTCACCTTTTAATATTTTTATAATGCTTCCTTTTGCAGCAAAATCAAATACCACTATGGGTATGGAATTTTGTTTACATAATGCACACGATGCTGTATCCATTACTTTCAAACCTTTTACAATTATATCATCATAAGTTATTGATTCATATTTTTTAGAATTCGGATTTATTCTGGGATCATCAGAATAAACTCCATCTACACCATTTTTTGCCATTAGCATTGCTTCTGCTCCTATTTCAGAAGCTCGTAATGCTGCCGCTGTATCTGTTGTAAAAAACGGATTTCCTGTTCCTGCGGCAAATATTACTACTCTTGATTTTTCCAAATGTCTTATCGCTTTAAATCTAATATATGGTTCGGCTATTTTATTCATATCAATTGCGGATTGGACTCTGCATGGTACATTTATTTTTCTTAAGGCACTTTGTAGGGCTATTGCATTCATCACTGTCGCTAGCATTCCTATATAATCCCCTGTAGCTTGATCCATTCCGTATTTCGCAGAATTTTTTACTCCTCTGAATATATTTCCGCCACCTACAACTATTGCTATTTCAGCTCTGGCATTATATGCTTCTTTTATTTCATTTGCTATCATTTCTAACGGTATCTGGTCTATACCGAATTCTTGTTTCCCTAATAGTGCCTCTCCGGACAATTTTAATAATATTCTTTTATATTTTAATTTTTCTTCCATAAAAACCTATGTTTACTTATCTATTCTATTTTTTCACAAACTCTATAACTTAGTCTGAATACTTTATGTTCATTCTAATTAACATTAACATCATTATAGCTTAAATTAGTCTGAATTGAACATTTATTAAAGATTTGTAATTATTGATATATTTTTTTTATTTTATTATATTTCCATTTTGCGATAACAGCCTGACCGATTCCCATTGAAAACAGTGATACTGCAAGTGCTATCCAGTATCCTTTTAATGAACAATTATATTTATTTACCAATATATATGCTAATGGAGCACCAACCAGCCAATACCCTGTTAATACACATGTTGATACTATTTTGGTCATTTTAAATCCTCTTAATATTCCGCCGGCAACAACTTGAAATCCGTCAAATATTTGATACATTGCTGCAATTATTACAAGCGGCATTGCTATTTTTAAAACTTCCTCATTATTTGTAAATATGCTTATTATTTCTTTCGGAAATAATGCTAATATTATGCCGGCAACTGCCATAAATCCTACTCCCATTATTAATGATGCATATGAATATCTTTTAATTTCCAAAGAATTTCTTGCTCCGTAATAATACGATACCTTGATTGCAACCGCTGTTGCTATTGCTAATGGCACCATAAATGTTGCTGAAGATATTGTTATTATTATATTATGTGTTGCCGATAATATCCCTGCTTCTCTTCCTACCAGCACGGTTATTATGTTAAATGCCAAAAATTCAAACAATAATGCAAATCCTATAGGAACTCCTATTTTTATCAATTGTTTCATATATTTGAAATCTATCATATCCTTGAATTTGATTAATTTAAATACATATAATAATAATATTAGCCCCATTATTGTTCTTACTGATAACGTGGCTATTGCTGCTCCTTTTGACCCCATTGGGGGTATTATTCCGCAACCATATACAAACATGACATCAAACAATAAATTGATTAATACTGCAGCTAATAATAATAAATTAGGAAATTTTACTATTTCATATGCTAATAAAAATTCCTTTATTCCCTGAAATAAAAACATGCCAAACATTGAAAACGATACTATTGTTATATATTCTTTTATATATGGGATTAACATTTTTTCAAATCCCATTAAATCTACCAGATATTTTGAATAATAACAAACTATTGTAAATATAACTGCAAGCAATAATGAAAATATTAAACTTGGCATCAAATACTTTTTAGTTTTCTGTTTTGATCCTCGCATATTTGATAAAATTATTGATATTGCTCCAAGAATCCCCAAACCGAATATAAATATCGTGAATAATATTGAATTCGCAATACTTATTGCCGCCAATGAATTTATATTATATTTTGCTACTACAAGAATATCTGTCGCACCGATTAATGTTTGCCCTAAATTTCCCATTAATAAAGGCAATGAGAGAATTATCAATTCTATGAAATAGTGTTTATATTTTATAAACGGAATTAAATATTTATATTTTTTATTCAAATAAATTGCTGTATTATAGTAACTTACTTTAATTCCTAAACGTTTTGCTTCCTTTTTTATATATTCTAACAATTCTATTATATTTACCGTTAGTTTTAGTTTATTTTTAACCTCATTATAATAATTATGTTCAATATCAACTATCACAGATTTTACATTATTGGTAACTACCTGATTTAACCAGTAATCAATTTCTTTTTTATTATCATTCACTTGCGGTATTATTACATATTTAGAAAATACATTTTTATATCTTGCATACCTTTTTGTATTCTCCCATACTTGATTATATTTTTCTGTATTTTTTATTTTTTTAAATGTATCTTCATAACCACAATCATGAGAAATTACAACTTGAGCCTTATTTTCAGCTAATGCTTTTTCTAATGCTTCTGAATATTTTACACTGGAGGTATGTACAATAATTTTTTTTGCACCTATTTCCAAAAGATAATTAATTATATCTTCAAATTCATTTAACATTACAGGTTCTCCACCTGCAAAGGTAATTTCACCTTCCGAAGAAAAATCTATATATTTTAATATCTCTTTTAATATAGGTAAAGCATTATAATTTTGAATTCCATTTTTATATTTTTCGTCAGCTTTTGTATAACAATAAATGCAATTTGAATTACAATACGTCCAATGATTAAAATGAATATATTTTATACTTGGTTTATCAAGCCATTTTTCATTTTTTAAATTAAAACACCCAATACATTGTTTGTTTATTTTTCCATTTTTATTTTCATTTATTAAAACTTCACGATTTTCAATAAGTTCTTTTATATCAATCTGACCATTCTTTATTTTGGCAAGTTTAATTTCACCACCCCCGCTATGGCAGCGGAAACAACATATTTCTATATGGTCTAACTCAAAATCTATTCCGTTTCTGAGCCAATCACAAGATGTATAATTATTTGACATTATCTCTTAGCTTTATATATTCTTCTTTATGAGATTTCATATGGCTTGCCCTATCATATAATTCTATATTTTTCATATCATAGCTTAATGCCTTATCATAAGCATAATCTAAAAGTTCATATATATAGTCCGGAACTTTATATTTATTTTGCTCATACCATCCGCCTTCAATATCCAAAACAACACTTTTTACTCCGGATTGATTTGTTAATTCAAAAAATTTATCTATTTCTTCTTTATTATCATTAAATCCGGGATATATTATATATTTTGTTTTGGCCTTATATTTATTCTCACTTTGACTTTGAGCATATTTTGCCATATTTTCCCAAACTTTATTAAAATGATTTACTCTTTTTATATTTTCATAAGTTTCCGCTCTGCCGGAATCAACCGATACAACAAGTGTAAGTTTACCTTCCCGTAATCCTCTTTCTATTGCCAGGGAGTATTTTACAGCGGATGAATGAACCCTTATATTATCACAACCGCAATCTAAAAGTAAATTGACCATTGGTTCAAATTCAGGTAATAATGCAGGTTCTCCGCCGCCAAATCCAATCTCTCCGCCGCCTCTTATTTTCCCCATATCCGCCAGCTTTTTTATAACAGGATACATATTGTAATTCTTTCGTGCATTAAAATAATCCGATTGCTCATTTGTAAAACAATACTTACACTTACAATTACATTGAGTCCAATGATTAAATACCATATAATTTATATAATCTTCCTCATCCCACTCTCTTTCTTTCAAAAAAATACAGCCTTTGCAACGATCTAATATTATTCCTTTCTTATTTAATTCACGCATTTTCCGTTTTTCTTTAAAAAATTTATTCCAATTTATCATTTCTCCATGATAATTGTCTATCAATATTTGCCTTCCGCCACCTTCATGGCAATTAAAGCAGCACATTTTTATATCTTCATAATCAACATTAAATCCGTGCTGCACATATTCACAGCTTACATATTTATTACTTTTTTTTTCTTTTATGAATAACGATTTTATTTCTTTTAACATATATTCCTCTCAATTATTCAAGCCATACCAATTTCTAAAAAAAGAAAGTCCCACCTGAGAGCTTTTCTCAGGATGAAATTGCACTGCTGTTACATTATTTTTCTTGATTGATGAACAAAATTTTATATTATAATCACAATATGTACTTATTATACCTCTATCTTTAGGTTCAACGTAATACGAATTAACAAAATAAAAATATTCATTTTTTAAATTTTTATCTATTCCCGTAGGTATTATCTTATTCCACCCGACCTGAGGTATTTTCCCGGTTCTAAACCGTCTTACTTCACCTTCAAAGATTGAAAGACCTTTTATCCCGGGAGCTTCTTCACTTCTTTCAAATAAAATTTGCAACCCTATACATATTCCCAAGAACGGAATATTTTTTCTGCAACATTCTTGTATTATAGGTATTAACCCTTTTTTTTCAAGGTTATTCATTGCCTGTCCAAAATGTCCTTGCCCGGGGAATATTATACGTTCTGCATTCAGTATTTTTTCTTTTTCTGAAGTAATTTCATAATCAACTTTTAGAAATGTCAGCATATTTGCTACACTTCTTAAATTTCCTGCTTCATAATCTACAATTATTGTTTTATTCAAAATAGAAACCGTCTTCTTTTAATCGTTTTATTACTTCTTTCATTTGTGTTTCAGCGGCAACAATTGACATTCTAAACCAACCTTCACCATTTTTTCCGAATCCATTGCCAGGTACTAAAACTATACCAGATGTTTTCAACACATCATCCGTAAATTCTTTTGAAGTTTTGTATTTCGGAGGAACAGGAAGCCACAAATAAAATGTAGCTTTTGGAGGATTAATTTTATCCATTGGCCAACCAAGTTCTTTAAAACCATCAACTATTATTTTTTGTTTTCTTTCAAATCTATGATTTGCTTCAACAATATATTCATCACCCTCTTTTGAATTTAAAATATCGGCTGCTGCTTTTTGAATCGGTTTATATATACCCGTATCAATTGTAGATTTTAGTTTTCCTAATATTCCGACAGCATCTCTATTACCGCAAACCCATCCGATTCTCCAGCCCGTCATTGAATATGGTTTTGAAAAACTGAAAAATTCCACTGCAACATCTTTTGCTCCTTCAATTTCAAATACACTATGTGCTTTCGGTGCACCTTCAAATGTAAGATCAATATATGCCGCATCTGAAATTAAGAGAATTTTATATTTTTTACAAAATTCCACCGTTTTTTGTAAATAGTCTTTTGTACATATTGCTCCCAACGGATTATTTGGATAATTAATTACTACTGCCTTTACTTTCTTTCTGTCAAAGCCATCTTTTTCAAGATTGTTCATAACTTCTTCCAAATCCGGCATATAATTATTTTCAGGTTGTAAAGGAATTCCATAACTCATTCCGCCTGATACTTTAACCATTTCTTTATAAGAAGCATACCCGGGATCCGGAATTAATATTATATCTCTATCTTTCATATTACTTTTCGGATTAATCAACGCTCTGATTAAATTTGCAATACCTTCTTTTGATCCTATTAATGCACAAATTTCAGAATTAATATCGAATTCTACTCCTGTACGTTTTTTCATATTTTTTGCTATTGAATCCAATAAATATGATTCACCTTTAACTAAAGTATATGTATGCATACCATCTGTATTTGCATATTCCATTATTTTTTCCGTTACTAATTTCGGCGGTTTTTCAACAGGAGCTCCCATTGCCAGCGAAATTGGAGTTCTGCCTTTTTTTGTTAATTCCGGTGCTAATTTTGCAGCTTCCATTTTTATTTGAATCATTATATATGTCTCTAATGATTGTACGTAATCGTTAAATAATTCTTTCATTTTTTATCTCCAATTGTGATTTATCTTCTGTTTGAAATGCCCATGCATTATGATTATGTATACTTTCCTGAGCTTCAACTTCTATTTCATAAAATGTTACTTTATCATCATTTTTTAAGAAACTAATAACTTCTCTTAGTACATCTTCTACAAATTTAGGATTTTCATATGCAGTTTCTGTTACATATTTTTCATCACATCTTTTCAATATTGAATAGACCTGACTTGAACCGCAGCTTTCAATTTTTTCAACTAAATCTTCTATCCATATTATGTCATTTTCATTATAACTTACTTTTACTTTTACCATTGTTCTTTGGTTATGGGCAGAATATTTCGATATTTCTTTTGAACAAGGACATAATGTCGTAATAGGAACTTTTACCCCAAGTAAAAAGTTATATTTATCACCGTCTAAATCACCTTGAAATGAACAATCATATCCTATCGGAAACTCCATTCCGCTTACGGGGGCTTTTTTATTTATGAAATATTTGAATTCAAATTTTACGTGAGCACTTTGTGAATCTAACTTATTTTTTACATCAACCAACAGCCCTTTTATATCAATACCGAGAAGATTTCTACTTGAATAATCACTTAATACTTCAATAAAACGAGACATATGTGTCCCTCTATAGTTATGAGGTAATGTTACACTTAATCTCGCTTTTGCACTTACTACCTGACTTTGTGCATTTTTACGTTCTATAATTAGAGGTACTTCAACACCATTTACTCCGACTTTTTGTATGTCTATCCCCCTCAAATCTTCCTGATTTTGAATATCTTTTAACTTATTTATCATTTTTTTACTCTATATCTAATGAATGCATATCATTATTTTCAATTGCAAGAAGTAATTTTAATGCAGCTATTCGTTGAGTTTTTGGCGGTGCAACTCTCAATAATTCTATAGCTTTTAACATTACAGGATCATTATCATACCAACGATTTCCTTTATTTGAAAACTGTTTAGTTATTTCATAGATTCTTTCTATTACGTCTTGTGCAACTTGTTCTTGTAATGAAATAATATAATCTGCTGCTGCCGTTTTTTTATCATCAGTTTGAAGTTTTAATAGTTCCAGAGCTTCTTTTAATATCGGATCATTATCATACCAGCGTCTATATGATTCAGCCATTATATTCCTCGCTTTTCTTGTATTAGTTGTAACACAATATCTTTAGTTTGTTCAAATACTTTCTCTATTGAATTATTTGCATTTATTAATTTTATTCGTTCGGGATATTTTTTTTGCAAGCTTAAATAACCATTTCTAACCTTTTTATGAAATTCAATATTTACAGATTCCATTCTGTCTTTATTTAAGCCTACCCTTTCTTGTGCTATATCAGTATCAAGATCATACAGCAATGTTAAATCTGGGATTATTCCATTTACTGCTATTTTATTTAATTTATTCAATAATTCTATATCTTGACCTCTGGCAAAACCTTGATATGCCAATGTTGAATCCGTATGGCGGTCACATAATACCACTTTTCCTTTATCTACAGATGGTTTGATTAAATTTTCAATATGTTGAGCTCTATCTGCAAGGAAGAGAAACATTTCACATTTATCAGATATATTTCCATTATAATGAAGCAGCATTTCTCTTATCTTATTACCGATTTCACCAGCTCCGGGTTCACGGGTAACAACGACATCGTACCCTTTTGATTCTAAAAATTCTTTTGTTTTTGTTAATTGTGTTGTTTTTCCGCAGCCATCAACACCTTCAAAGGTAATAAACAGACCTTTTTTCATTATAAGATATCCCATCCTGTATATTTTCTAAGTACTTTTGGTATAACAACAGAACCATCTTCAGTTTGAAAATTTTCTAAAATTGCGGCAAAAGTTCTTCCGACTGCCAATCCGGAACCATTTAAAGTATGAACAAATATAGGTTTCCCAGTTTCTTTTGAACGATATCTTATATTAGCTCTTCTTGCTTGGAAATCTCCAAAATTTGAACAGCTTGAAATTTCTTTATATGAATTATATGAAGGCAACCAAACTTCCAAATCGAAACATTTTCTGGCTGAAAATCCGATATCTCCCGTTGAAAGGGCAACTCGTCTGTATGGAAGTTCCAACAATTCCAATATGTGTTCAGCATTTCTTGTTAGTTTTTCGTGTTCTTCAACACTTGTTTCTGGAGTACACAATTTGACTAACTCTACTTTATTAAACTGATGTTGACGTATCAGACCTCGTGTATCTTTTCCTGCAGAACCTGCTTCCCTTCGGAAACAAGGAGTATATGCCGTCATATATTTCGGTAAATCTTCTTCATTCAATATTTCGCCGGAATAAATATTTGTAACAGGAACTTCTGCTGTTGGTATTAAATATAAATCTTCATTTTCACATTTATACATATCTTGAGCAAATTTTGGAAGCTGACCCGTTCCAGTCATTGTGGCTGAATTAACCATAACAGGCGGAAAAATTTCTTGATACCCGTGTTCTTGGGTATGAACATCCAAGAAAAAATTTATTATTGCTCTTTCTAATTGTGCACCTTTTCCTTTATACAGCGAAAATCTTGACTGAGATAATTTTACACCACGTTCAAAATCGACTATATCTTTTTCCGTGCATATATCCCAATGTGGTTTTTGCACAAAATTTACTTTTTTTACTTCTCCTACTCGTTTAATTTCAACATTATCATTTTCACTCAGACCAATAGGAGTAGTTTCATCAGGAATATTTGGTGTGGAAAGAAGAAGAATTTTTTGTTTAGAATCTAATTCTTGTTCTTTTTCTTCTAATTTTTTTATTTCTTCAGCCATTTCCTTTACTTTTGATTGAATTTCATCAGTATTTTGACCCTGTTTTTTCATAATTCCGATTTCTTGAGACATATTTTTTCTCTTAGCACGTAATTCATCAGCAAGAGTTTGAACTTTTCTTCTTTCAAGATCTATTGAAATAATTTCGTCTATAGATAATTCAGGATTTCTTCTTTTTAATAATTCGTTTATTTTTTGCGGATTTTCTCTTATTAATTTTATATCAAGCATATAATTCACCTCATACTCTGTCTTTTATTTTATTAAAAACACACATAAATTAAAAGATATTTTTTTGATATAATTAAATCAAAGTATGTTCGAGAAAATTTTGCGATAAGAAAAGATCAAGAGAGCGAATTTTCCGTAGGGTGAAGTCGAGCGAAAGCGAGCGAACCCGAGAATGTGAGGGCGAGCTGAACGA
>CANPZN010000004.1 GCA_947588785.1 Candidatus Gastranaerophilales bacterium | reverse complement strand
AAACTAATTCAATGGCATTATTAGCAGATGGGTATCATATGGGTACTCATGCTTTAGCTTTAGGACTCACTTATATAGCATATGTTTTAACAAGACGATTAAAAAATTCCTCATTATTCAAAAACGGGACTGAAAAAATAGGGACTTTATCTGCATATACGAGTTCAATATTTTTAGGTTTAACAGGCGGCTGGATAATATTAGAAGCTGTTAAAAGATTTTTTAATCCTGTTCAGATTCATTTTGACGAAGCAATTATAGTAGCAATAATAGGGTTAATTGTAAATACAATATGCATAATAATAATGGAATATAAAAATTGTAAACATGAAGGACATGAACATCATCATTGCAATAATTGTGAGCATATAAAAGAATCTGATTTTAAGTGTAAAGATTATAATTTTAAAGCTGCATATTATCATATATTGGCTGATGCACTTACATCAATATTTGCAATTATTGCATTAACGGCAGGAAAATATTTAAACATAATATACTTAGATTCTTTAATAGGGATATTAGGTGGTTATTTAATATTAAAATGGTCTTACGGATTAATAAAAGACACAGTCAAAATACTAATAGATATGAAATAGTGTAGAATCTTAAGTTTCCTTTTCTATGATGGTAGGGGGATAAAAGGAATGAAGTTTACTTCGGGCGTTGCGTATTAAAATTGCTTTTCATACATGGGGGGGGGTAGTTGGCTCGTTCAACTTCGTCTTACATTCGCTATTTCCTCTTACAAAGGTTGTTTTTTTTTTCCCCCCCCCCAGTACACAATCTTACAAACACTACTGATCACTACTCTCCTCCACCACTACAAAAAACGCCATTCACAACTCATACAAGTTAGCATAGAAATTTATTCAAATAAACTACATATATTGTTCTTCTTGAAGAGCGATTGCACAAATTTGTGTTGATTGAATACAAACCTTTTTAATAGGCCCTAAAGTATTTTTTTCTATTAATTTACCGACTTGAGAATTTAATTTTAAGATCATAGATAATTCATCATATAATGCAATTGGATCATCGACATATAAAACTAGTGGTGCAGTAGTAGCTTTCAAGAAAACTAAAACAGCCAGTCTTTTTTTTATTTGACTAGCCTGATTAAAAGGCTGTGTCATATACTCCTCCTATATTTAATCCTATTTTGCAACCTTATTGAAGCATATCACTACAATAAAGCAGATCACAAACTATTGTTAATATAGTAATAAATTAGTAAAGAAAGGTCAACAATAATTTAGAGATATAAGGATAAATATTAAATATCAAGTATTTGTTCAATAGTATCATATTTAGAAATTATTGATTTAGTCATTCTGCTAATTTGAATAGCCAGATTAGCGATATCGGCATTATTGAATTCAGATCCGTCTTCTATTCCGTAATTAAGGAAATTTACAAGACTATTTAAAATACTTAAATCAATGCCTACTGACTGAATTTTATTTTCGATTTTGTCAATTTCGATTATTTTTTTTTCTTGCATATACACCTCACAATTTATTTTGATATTATACTAACATATTTTCCTATTTATATCAAGAATAAAAAAATATTTTAAATATTTATTAACAAATAGTATAAAAGGAAGTATAAACAGTTATGATAAAATAGAAGAAGGAAAACAGGAGAAAATAAATGATCAAAATAGCAGTAGCCGGTGCACTCGGGAAAATGGGGAAAGAAGTTGTAAAAGCCGTATTGGAAGCAGAAGATACAGAATTAGTTTCTGCCATTGATATAAAAGGTGAAGGCTATGATATAGGTAAAGAAATAAACGGAAAAGAATGCGGAATTTACGTTGAATCCGGCTTAGAACAAGCAATTAAAACAAAAAAACCTGATGTAATAATTGATTTTACACAACCGAATGAAATTTTAAATCACGTTAAACTTTACATAAATAACAAAGTAAAATCAGTAATAGGAACAACCGGTTTGCAGGAAAAAGATATAACAGAATTAAAAGAAATGTCAAAACATAATAATACCGGTTGTTTAATAGCCCCAAATTTTTCTACTGGTGCAGTATTATTAATGATGTTTGCAAAACAAGCTGCAAAATATTTTAATAATGCGGAAATAATCGAATTACACCACAATCAAAAAAAAGATGCACCGTCAGGAACTGCAATAAAAACAGCACAATTAATGTCTGAAGTCAATTCAAATTTTTCACTCGGGAATTGTAGTGAAAAAGAGATAATTCAAGGTTCAAGAGGCGGAGTTTCAAATTCTAATATACATATTCATTCAGTCAGAATGCCGGGTTATATTGCTTCTCAAGAAGTTATATTTGGAGCTTCAGGGCAAATTTTTAAACTTTCACATCATACAATGGAAAGATCATGTTATATGGCCGGTGTTTTACTTGCCGTTAGATATATAAATGAACATAATGAATTTATATACGGATTAGATAATATAATGTAAAAATCAAAATGAAATTTTACCCATAACAACAGGACAGTCAGCACCTGTTGCTGATGGTATGTTGTTTGATTTTTTATTTAAAGTAAAATATCCTAAGTATGCAAAAGCAATACATTCTTTTAATTTATTCGGAATATTATAATCTTCATGAGTTTTAACATGGATATTATTATGAAGAAATTCCTTTAAAAATTTAATAATAGCAAGATTGTATGCACCACCGCCGCCCAAAACCACTTCATCTACATAAGTTTTAGGGAAAATAAAGTTTTTATATGAATCTGCAATTACTTTTGCCGTTAAGGCAGTAATTGTTGCAATTACATTACAAGGATCAGAAGGAGCTGAAAGAAAAATATTTTCGGCATATTTACTGTTAAATAGCTCTCTCCCAGTAGTTTTTGGAGGTTTTATTGAATAATAAGGTTCTGTCATAAGTTTTTCCAGCCAAATAGAATCTACTTTTCCTTTTAACGCAATATCTCCGTTCCTGTCAAAAGGTAAATGAAATAACTTGTCAGTAAAATAATCAATAAGCATATTGCCAGGGCCGTTATCAAAAGCAAAAATATCACAATTATCAGCAAGTAGCGTTACATTAGATATACCGCCAATATTTTGAATTAACCTATTTTTTCCCAAACCAAAAATTATTTTATCAGCAAAAGGAACTAAAGGAGCCCCTTGACCATTTGCCGCCATATCTTTAGTTCTAAAATCACCTACTGTCAAAATTCCTGTTTTATGAGAAATTACGGAAATATCCCCAATTTGAAGTGTTGATTTAGTTTTAACAGAATCAATACTTATTTCTTTTGGAATATGATAAATAGTCTGTCCATGTGAAGATATAAAATCTATATTTTCATTTTTATAATGAACTTTTTTTAACAAATTATTTGCACAATCGGCAAATAAATTTCCGACAACAAAATTCATAAAACATACATCAGAAACTGAACCGTTATTATTAGCCAGGTCAAATAATTTCAATTTTACTGTTTTAGGATATGCTAAAGAATAATTTCCAATAATATCAAAAGTTAAATCTTCATAAATATTAAGAAGACATGCATCTATAGAATCCAGAGAAGTCCCTGACATCATTGATATTACCGTCTTATAATTTTTCATATAATAATTATACAATTTAGTTTTAATTTTGAACATATATTTACAATTTCAAAATTGATTGAATTTATTGTATAATAAGAAAAATAGGGGAAATATATGTCAGTTTTATATTCGGTAATATTAGCAGGCGGAGCCGGAAGTCGATTATGGCCGTTATCAAGAGAAATGTATCCAAAACAAATATTTAAATTGGATAATGATAAAGAAACACTTTTCATAAAAACATTTTTAAGACTTGCCTCTGTAACTGATGATAAAAACATCATTACTACAACAAACGTAAAACATGCTTCTGCAATAAAAACCCAGTTAAATAAAATGAAAGAAAAATTTTGCAGAAATAACGATTATACAATGATTACCGAGCCTGTAAGCAGAAATACCGCACCTTCTATTACACTGGCAGTAAAACATATTGAAGATATAAATAAATCTTCTTCCGAATCACCTGTCATTATAGTTTCACCTTGTGATCATATAATAGAAAACAGAGAATTATTTGCAAATCTTATTGAAAAAGGTATAAATCTGGCAAAAGAAGGATATATAGTTTCATTTGGAACGGAAACAGAATCAATTAATGAAAATTACGGATACTTAAAAGCAAGAAAAAATCCCAAAATTTCAGAAATAGAAATTGATGCATTAAAAGCTGTTAATTTTATTGAAAAAGCAAAAACAAAAGAACAAAAAAATATATTAAGAGGTAAAATATATCAAAACTCAGGAATATATATGTTTACGGCAGAAACATATATGAATGAATTAAAGAAATATGCACCTAAAATATATGAAACACTTTATAATACAAAAATAAAAACAAATATCCCTTCAATAGATCTGGCAATATATGAAAAATTACCCGAAATATCAATAGATTATGCTGTTATGGAAAAAACAAAGAAATTAGTCACCATACCGTTTAATATAAGATGGAAAGATATAGGCTCTTGGGATGCAATATATGAACTTGCAAATAAAGATACAAGAGGCAATTATTTTTCAGGAAAAGTAATAGATATAGGTTCTAAAAATTCGCTAATATATTCAACTTCAAAACTTTTAGCAACAATAGGATTAAATGATACGGTTGTTGTTGAAACAGAAGATGCAATATTGGTTTGCGGAAAAAATAATATAGAAACCGGAATAAAAAATATCTATAAAAAATTAAACGGTAAAAATGTTCAAGCAAAAGAAATTCATAAAACGGTTATAAGACCTTGGGGCTATTATACAGTTCTTGAAAACGGATCAGGTTTTTTGACAAAATGTATAACGGTATATCCTAATTCAAAATTAAGCTTACAAAAACATAACCACCGAAGTGAACACTGGATTGTACTTGAAGGACAAGCAACAATAATAAAAGGACAAAAGAAATATACTTTACTTCCGGGCGAAAGCATAGATATTGATGTCAAAGAAATTCATTCATTACAAAATTTAAGTTCAGAAGAAGTAAAAATTATAGAAGTTCAACAAGGTGATATACTTGATGAAAATGATATCGAACGGTTAGAAGACATATACGGAAGAGTATAAATGAAAAAGAAAATAGCGATTTTAGGTTCAACAGGTTCTATAGGAACACAAGCGTTAGAGGTAATAGACAAATTAAATAGTGATTTTGAAATTATAGCATTATCAGCAGGAAGTAATGTAAACTTAATTGCAAAGCAAGCAGAAAAATACAAACCGCAAATTATTTCAATAAGTACTAAGTTTGATGCAGAAATATTACAAAAACGATTCCCACAAATTAAAATTTTATACGGAGAAGAAGGCTTATTAGAAATATGTCAAAATAAAGACATAGAGTTAATATTAGTTGCAGTTTCAGGGAAAGCAGGACTAAAACCGACTATAGAAGCAATAAGAAACAGAAAAGATATAGCATTGGCAAATAAAGAGACTCTTGTTATGGCAGGGGAAATCGTAATGAAACTGGCAAAAGAATATAATGTAAAAATACTGCCGGTAGATAGTGAACACAGTGCTATTTTCCAATGTTTATCAGATAGAAAAGATGTAAATCATATAATTATAACATCATCAGGCGGGCCATTCAGAACCGCAACAAGGGAAGAAATAGAAAATGCCGATTTAAAATCAGCACTCAGCCATCCGAGATGGAATATGGGGAAAAAGATCACAGTAGATTCCGCAACATTAATGAATAAAGGCTTAGAAGTAATAGAAGCACATCATTTATTTAATATTAGTTATGAAAATATAAAAGTTGTAGTTCATCCCCAAAGTTATATTCATAGTGCGGTAGAATACAAAGACGGAAGTATAATTGCCCAAATAGGAATACCGAGCATGCATATTCCCATACAATATGCTCTCACTTACCCTGAAAGAAAAGAAGGAATAGAAACAGAAAGTTTTGATTTCATAAAAGCCGGGAAACTGGAATTTTTTGAACCGGATCATGAAAAATTTCCGGCATTGAAACTTGCATTTGAAGCAGGAAAGCGTGGAGGTACATTTTCTGTTTGCTTAAATGCAGCAAATGAAGAAGCTGTTTTTGCTTTTCTTGAAAAACAAATCAAATTTACAGACATTTATAAAATAACAAAAAATATTTTTGATTCTTATAAATCTATAGACAATCCTACAATTAATAACATAATAGAAGAAGATGAAAAAATAAGAATTATGACTAAAGAATATATAAAATCAAAAGGAAATTTATGAAAATTTTATTTTTAAATGGGCCGAATTTAAATATGTTAGGCACAAGAGAACCTGATAAATACGGAACAAATACTTTAAAAGATATTGAAAATTTTACAAGAATTGAAGCTGAAAAACTTAATATAGAAATCACTTTTTTTCAAAGTAATATAGAAGGAGAGCTTGTAACTAAAATTCAAGAAGCAAAAGGTATATATGACGGAATAGTTTTAAATCCGGCTGCATATACACATACAAGTGTTGCCATAAGAGATGCAATTCTTGCTGTTAATATGCCTGTTGTTGAAATTCATTTATCAAATATACACACACGAGAAGATTTTAGGAAAATTTCATTAACGGCACCTGCTTGTATAGGACAAATAACAGGATTCGGTATTGGAAGTTACAAGTTAGGGTTACTTGCAATATATGATTATTTAAATAAATAATCATATATTGCTTTTCTGATTGCTTATCGGAATTTTTTTGTAATATTTCAAATATAAAAACTCAATCAGATAATCTTTATTTAATTATTAAAAAAGATTTTAATTTTCTTGCCTGATTATCCTTTTCAGAAACAATATGTAATTCTTGGACATCAAAAGAAGTAGAACCGCCGCCATCAAAAGCCATAGCCTTTTCCATTCCCCATTTTTTTGTTAAATCTCTAAGCTCCATTAAATTCATAGGATTTTCATTAGTAACGATAAATAAATAAATATAATCTTCTTTTATACCAATAGCAGTTCTGGCATATTTATGCAAAGATGAAGCAGATTCAGTAACAATTTTTCCGTCTTTTTTTACAATAAAGAATTCATCTTCTAATTGTAAATTAGGAAGCAGCATAGGGCCTGCCTGAATAGAATGTTTAATTTTATATCCGTCAATTGCTTCAGAATTATGTAAAGCAATATCATAAATTAAATGTCCTTTGTCATTTTCTAATATTCTAAATTCCGAACGATTAAGGATTTTATCCATATATGGCTTCAAAGATTCATTAGACATTAAATTTTCATTTTTAGTAGGATCTAAAATTAATTCATTATTAATAACAACATAAGAAACAGTTTTTTTATTTTTAGGATCAAAAAAACCAGCATTAACAACCAGTTTTGCACCTAAATATTTAAAAACATCATAATTTGTTTCTAATCCATCTACAGCAAATGGCATAATATTATTTTTTGCTTTTATTGTATTTATTTGAACAACATAAACACCATTAGGATCTTGGACTATACTATAAGGAAGAGATTTCGCAATAACAGTATTTTGAAAAAAAAGAATAAAAATCATTGATAACACAACTATAATAAAATTATTTTTCATAAATCCACCTATTTTCTACAAATCTTTAATTTTTTTAAGTAAAATTATTAATAAAATACAAACAAACGGAGCTATCATAGATGTAATCCAAGGTGATAAAACCGCCTTTTCAGCAAGTAAATCAAAAAATGGTATAGTAATATAATAAGCAAAAATAATACCAACTGCAATTAACATTCCAATAAATTTTTGCTCTCTGGGTTTTGAAAAGCCTAATAGACATCCTAATATAGCAAAAATTATGCACATAATTGAGTGGGTATAACGTTGAATATATTTATTTAACATAAACCTATATTCATCGTCCATTTTTTCTTTTTTTAGAAGTTTAATATATTCTGATATTTGAGAATTGGTAAGTTCCCTATCTCTGCTTACGGAATATTTCATAAGTTTATAGGCATTAACAGAACTCTGCCCATCTAAAATAATTAAATCATTAACATTTTCAATAGTACTAAAAACCCCTGATTTCAATATATTATATTTTTTTGCAGTATTAATCTTCCAAGTTTTATAATCATATTTAACAAAATCTGATATTAATATACTTGATAATAAACTTGATCCATCAGATACTTCATCATAAAAATTTAATACAATTACATCACGAATATTATTTTCATCAAAATTAGAAACAATAATAATTTTCTCCATAGATTGATCAGTTTTTTTCACGGGAAAAACAAATTGTGAAACTCTATGTTCACCTTTTATATCTGTTAATTTTGAAGCTGAAATCGGTAAAAATTTAGAACCTACTATAAAATTAAAACAAGCAAATAAAATACTCAAAACAACAGCAGGTGCAATAATTCTAAAGAAAGAAATTCCAATACTTCTCAATATAGTAATTTCAAAATCTTTACTAAGTTTATCAAAAGTAAATAAAGCCCCTAGTAACATTCCAACAGGCAGAGCAATATTTAAAACTTTAGGAAGTTCGTATAGCAGAATAAAACAAGCAGATTTAAATGTATAAATACCATTTATAGTTCTCTGAACAGTTTTTAAAAAAGTTTCAGGCATTATCCAAATAATCATAAATATAAAAACACAAGCAAAACAAGCAATAAAAATTTGTTGGAATATATACCTGTCAAGTAACTTAATTTTCATTAAAGTGCAAAATCCTTTCCCAAATAGAATTGTTTTGCGATATCATCATTTGCAATTTGATCACGAGTACCTTTAATTTTAATTTTTCCGTCAAAAATAACATAAGCCCTATCTGTAATAGATAATGTAGCTTTTGGATTATGATCAGTTATTAATACGCCTAAACCTCTATCAGAAAGAATTTTAATATTATCTTTTATTTCCCCTATAGCAATCGGATCAATGCCGGCAAAAGGTTCATCTAAAAGTATAAATTCAGGACTTGCTGCCAAAGCTCTTGCAATTTCAACTCTTCTTCTTTCACCACCTGATAAAGAAACAGCTGAAGTATCTCTTAATTTTTTAATTCTGAATTCTTCTAATAATTCTTCTAATTTTTCCTTTTTTTGTTTTTTATCTAACTTATTATTAAGCTCTAAAACTAATTTAATGTTGTCCTCAACAGATAATTTTCTAAATATAGAAGACTCTTGAGGAAGATATCCAATACCTTGGGCAGCTCTTTCATTCATGGTTAAATCAGTTAAATTTTTATTATCAATGTATATTTTCCCCGAATTTGGTTTAATCAACCCTACAACCATATAGAATGTAGTAGTTTTCCCGGCACCATTAGGGCCCAATAACCCTACAACTTCACCTTTATTAACCTCAATTGAAATATCATTAACAACTGTTCTATCATTGTATATTTTAACAAGATTTTCCGCTTTTATTTTCATAAATACCTTTATAATATAAAATAGAATTATACAAAATATAATTATACTACAAACATATAATTTTCATAAATAGTTATATCTTAGCATTTTAATTTAACCTAATATCACAACCTTCAGCTTGCTGTCTTGATTTTTTCTCTTTTTTTTCCCCCCCCCCACCTACACACCGAGCAACAAATACAAACGAATACAAACTTTTTGTAAATTTTTTATTTGAATCTGCAAAATTTGCCAAGCATATATACTTTAAATAAAAAAAAGAAAAGTGTCAAAAATAGAAAAAAAATTTACATTTTTCAAACACAAAAAATGCCCCAGTTACGAGGCATTTTTTATCCATGATATTTAACTATTAAGCACTAACTTTTTTTACATCATTAACAGGTTTCCAATTAGCTGCCATTATTTTCTTAAATGATTTTAGAGCAGTATCTTCTAATTCACCGAGTTCATCAGCTTTAACAATTAATTCTCTTAACGGGAGTAAAGCTCTTTGGTCACGGAGAACGCCCAAAGCAGCAGCGGCACCAGCTCTAACTAAATCATTTTCTTTTTCATTTTTCATAACTTCAATTAAAGAAGGAACAGCTTTAGTATCATTTAATTTTCCTAAAGATGTAACGGCATAAATTCTAACATTTACCCATTCATCTTTAAGCATTTTGATTATATAATCAACAGCTTTAGGATTACCTATTTCACCCAAAGCACGGGTAGCATCACATCTTACATTAACTTTTTCACTTTCAAGTGATTCAATTAAGGCATCAGTAGCGACATCACCGATTTCAATTAAAGCATCGGTAGCGGTAATACAAACTTGAGGATTTTCATCATTTAAAGCTTCCACCAGAGGTTCAACAACTTCACGACCGCCGAGGCGACCTAAAGCTCTGGCAGCACGTACACGGACATCAACATTTCTATCTTCTCTAAGTGATTCAATTAAAGGAGTAGTAGCAGAAACTTCTCCCAATTCACCTAAAGCTCTGGCAGCATATAAACGAACAGACCCGTTACGATCATTTTTTAAAACATCAATTAAAGGTTCTACCGCACTGGAGTCACCCATTTCGCCGAGTACTCTTGCAGCGTTATACCTAACTTTTTCAGAATTACTTGTTCTTAAATCATTTAATAACTCATCAAAAGATTTTTTTGCTTGTTTTTTTCTAGAGTTCACACTTATTGTCATTCTTCCTCCGACAAAAAATTTACTTACTTACCATCACTTATATATAAAAAATTTTTTATTTTAATAATTGCGTTTTAGTTTTTATTTTTTACAAAATATTAACAAAATATTTTTTGCCATATTAATAAAATGTATATGAAACACTTTATCAACATTTGTTACTATATAATAACATATTTTTTTGTAAATTTACATACTTTTTATAATTTTTAAACGTGTGTCTTGCTATTGTTTTTTTAACATTATATCTAATTAAGATATAAATGGAAATTATTTTTAACATTTTTTAACATTTTTTCTTTATTTTTGTTGTATGATTGTAATATATTGGTGGATTTTGTGTTTTATGCAAGCCTTTTTTAAGAAATTAAGTATCATATTAGTTATTTGCAGAGCATATTCATTACCTATTTCGGTTATGTCATGGGTTGTTCCTTTTATTTTTGGCTGTTTACATAACGGAAATATTAAAAACGGTATTATAGCTCTTATTGGAATTATTTCATTACATCTTGCCTCAAATCTCTTTGATGATATCGTTGACTATAAAAAAGCCAGATCATTAATAGACAAAGGAATAATTGATAATTTTAATTTTCAGAAAGGAAAATGTGCTTATATAATAAATGGTACATTTAAAATAAAATGGTTATATTTGCTGGATTTCTTATTATTTTTATTTTCATTGTGTATAGCTGTATTTTTTATCAATACAACAGGTTTTAATTTGTTATATATAATCATACCGACTGCTATTTTGTGTCTTTTATACCCGATTTTAGGGAGTTTGGGTTTTGGTGAAATTATTATTGCCGCAATTTTTTCACCACTTTTGTACTCAGGGGTATTTTATGTCATGAGCGGTAATTATTCAAACGAAATACTAATGCTTTCTATTTCTACTGGATTTTTAACGGTTGCCGTTTTACATAATCATATGCTATTGGACTTCAAATATGACACAACAAACAGAAAGATTACTCTTTGCCGAATTACGGGAAGTGAAAAAAATGCTTTTATTTTACTGAAAATTTTTATATTTTCGGCTTATATTAATTTATTAATTTGGATAGTTCAAGGGTATTTAAGTTTATGGTTTTTATTACCATTAATTACAATTCCAAGTTCATTAATATTACTAAATGTAATGAGTAAACATATTAAAAATCCTGAAGAAAAAATAGAATATCATATATTAATGGGCCCGATTAAGTATTCTCCTGCGATACCTGACGAACAAAAAAATTTTATAATTAAATTTTTATTAATTCAAAATTTATTATCTTCATTTACAATCATATTATGTATATCAATGGTATTAGAATATGTATGTTATAGAGTTACTGGTTAAATTATATTTAAAATTCAAAAGCAAAAAAGAAAATTTCATTATAGAAGAAAATGATAATAATTTAGAAGATATTTTAACGTGTAATCATAACTTTATGCCTATTGATTCCACGGGTAAAATTTTAGTATGTTCAAAATGCGGATATTTAATAAAAAAGAAGCAGCTAATCAAACGTAGAAATAAACAGAAATGAAGTAATAAGAGTTCATAAGTATATATGAGAACTTTACCGTTGTGATGAGTAAGTGCAGGTTGCGACACCAAATTAAATATATAAATTAATAAGGAGTTCTTCTGAATAGGATCGTATATTTGCTTTCACCATAATAAAAAGTCATAACAATATATTTAATTTCAACTTGAATATCAATTAAAGATTTTGGAGGATCAATTCGCATAGAATCTTTAGCCGCAGAATAAAATCTTTTTTTAACCCCGGATGAAAATTTTTGCCACGGTGTTTTTTTCATCTGAGGAGTATTTGCCTCGTAAAAATTTAAAGGTGTAGCTTCTTTTTTCATAACAGGAATAATATATGAAACTTTACCATTTTCCTTAAACAAAATAAAATCTTTTCCGCCTAAAGTTCTAGGTGTTAAAAGATAATAGCCCGGCGGAATTTTAATAGTTTTAAAGTACAATTCGGCAGAAGTTCTAAACAAAGGATAAGGCGACCAAGCATATTTTAAAGAGTCTTCATCCTGAAATGGATCTATATCATTATAAAGTTTTGAATGAAATAATTCAGCTTCATCATATAATTTATCATAATCCGTATTGGCGAAAGTGCAACATACAGAAAAAATGTAGAAAAATAATAAGAGAAATAATTTATTCATAATAAAATATTAATATATATTTTATAATTATCAAGCAGAAATTTCTTTGTGTTAAAATAGAAATAATCAGTATAAAAGGAGATAATATGAAAACCGCAAATCAAGATATCAAACCCGTAACAACAAAAATTAATGAAAATGGAAATATTGAAATAGGCGGATGTGATTTAGTTGATTTAGCCAATACATACGGGACTCCATTATATGTATATGATGAAGAAACAATAAGATCAATGACAAAAGGATACAAAGATGCATTTAAAAACTATCCTAAAATTAATATGATGTTTGCAGCAAAAGCATTTATGACAAAAGCAATATGTAAAATAATGCAACAAGAAGGTTTCGGACTGGATTTATGTTCCGGAGGAGAAATATATACAGCTGTTTCATCCGGTTTCGATATGACAAAAACATTATTCAACGGTAATAATAAATCTTATGATGAAATAAATTACGCAATTGAATCAGGAATAAATACCATTTCAGTTGATAATTTTTTTGAATTGGCACTTTTAAATAACATAGCAAAAACACAAAATAAAATAGTACGAATATTACTGAGAATTACTCCCGGAATAGAATGTCATACTCACGAATACATACAAACCGGACACTTAGATTCAAAATTCGGATTTGATCTTACACAAACAGATGAAGCGGTTGAATTAATACGAGATGAATATATAAATCTTAAATTGGTAGGACTACACGCACATATTGGTTCTCAAATTTTTGAAAAACAGGTTTATTATGATGAAGTAGAGGTAATATTTAAAGAAATAAAAAGAATTAAAGATAAATATGGAATAAATTTAAATGAAATAAATTTGGGCGGCGGTTTAGGAATTAAATATACCGAGGAAGACAGACCAATTTCCATATATGATATTGCCGAAACAATAATAGATTCAATAAAAGTACACAGTAAAAAATATAATATAGAAGAACCGTATGTATTCATAGAACCCGGAAGAAGTATAGTAGGTACGGCAGGAGTAACACTATATACGGCAGGAAGTTCAAAACAAGTACCGAAAGGAAGGAAATATCAATCCGTAGACGGAGGAATGTCCGATAATGCCCGTCCAAGTTTATATCAAGCTAAGTATAGCGTAGAGGTTGCCAATAATCCGAATGGAGAAGCCGTAGAAAAAGTTACTATTTCAGGTAAACATTGTGAATCAGGTGATATTTTAGCAAAAGATATTATGCTTCCTGAAATTGAAGAAGGAGATACAATTTGTTTTTATACAACAGGAGCTTATGGCTATTCAATGTCAAGTAATTATAACAGAGTATTAAAACCTGCTGCAGTACTTGTAAATAATGGAAAATCTGATATCATAATAAATAGACAAACATATGAGCAATTGTGTATTTCGGATAATATTCCGACTAGATTGAATTAGGTAATAAATGATAGATAGAATACTGGACTTTTATAGAAAAACATTTGGCAGTGAGTTATTAAGTCAACCCGCAACATTCTCAATAAAAGATTTTGTACAAATTTTATTAATTGTACTTATAGTAATTTATTTTTATATGAAATTTATTAGAAATACTCAAGCTGAAAAATTGGTGAGAGGTATATTATTTTTTGTAATTACGGCGTGGTTATTTTCAGCAGTATTAATATATTTTGATTTTAAAATTTTAGGTCAAATTGCCCAATATTTACTCATTGGTATATCATTATCAATGGTAATAGTATTTCAACCTGAAATACGAAGATTGTTAGTCCACTTGGGACAAACAAGTTTAGTATCAAAAAATTTATTTATCTTTAAAAATAATTCAAAAATACAAAAAACCAATGTTGTAAAAGAAATAACCGAAGCTGTTAAATATTGCAGCAGAGTTAAAAGAGGAGCATTAATGGTTCTTCAAAAATCCGAAGATAAATCTTTATATAACGAAGTAGGAACATATATTAATGCGAATATAACAACCGAACTAATTTTAACAATATTTTTCCCGAATACTCCGTTACATGATGGTGCAATGGTTATATATAATGATAAAATTATAGCTGCAGGTGTATTATTACCTTTGACTGAAGATCCCAAATTAAGCTGGCGATATGGAACAAGGCATCGTGCCGCTATAGGTGCCAGCGAAACATCAGATTCTGCCTGTATTGTAGTATCAGAAGAAACCGGAGATATTTCTATTGCAATTGACGGAATTTTAAAAAAGTATTAAGATTACATGAAGCATACAAAATAAAACAATTAATAAAATCAATACAAAATGGCGGAATTAATATTATAGAAATTGTTATAGAGACTCCAGATACTGTAAAAGTCATAAAAGAAATAGCAGCAGAAGAAAATAAACCTTTAATAATGGCAGGAGGTATAATAACACAACGCCAGGCACAAATAGCAATAGATTCCGGAGTTGATATTATAGTATCACCAATATTTCAAATGAATTTAGTAAGATTATGTAAAAATCAAAAAATTCCGTTAATAATGACGGCGACAACACCGAATGAAGCTTATGAAGCCTGGAAAGCTGGAACTGAATTAATAAAAATATCACCTGCCAATCCTATGGGTGGTTCTGAATACGTAGAAGACATATTAAGACCAATGAAATTTTTAAATATAATTGCGGCAGGAAGCATACAAATAAATGATATTCCGTCATATATAAAAGCAGGTGCAAAAGCAGTAGGACTTGGAAGAGCATTATATAAAGATGCTGATTATGAAGAAATTACAAGAAGAGCGAAACTGGCAAAAAGTAAAACTATTCAATAAAAGATTTTGAGGATATAATGACAAAACTAATTTTTGAAAAAACACGACAAGGAAGATCAGGAATAAATCTAACAAACGAAAAATTAAATTATGATCATATTGAGTCAAAATATCTTTCAACCGAAAGTAGAACAATTTTACCTGAAATAACAGAACTTGAAGTAATGAGGCATTATAAAGAGTTATCAGATAAAAACTTTTGTATAGAAAAAGGATTTTATCCGTTAGGCTCATGTACAATGAAATATAATCCAAAAGTAAATGAAATATTAGCCGGACTTGAAGGTTTTACGGAAATACATCCCTTACAAGATGACGATGATGTGCAAGGTGCATTAAAAGTAATGTTCAACTTGCAAGAAGCACTAAAAGAGATAACAGGAATGGATGCAATTACATTACAACCTGCAGCCGGAGCTCAAGGTGAATTAACCGGGATGATGATTATAAAGAAATATTTTGAAACAATTGGAGAACAAAGAAAAAACGTTATAATACCTGATTCAGCCCATGGAACGAACCCTGCGAGTGCAGCCATGTGCGGATTTAATATAATAGAAATCAAATCTAACGAAAATGGATTAATAGACATAAATGAATTAAAATCAGTATTAAATAATGATACAGCTGGGATAATGTTAACGAATCCGAATACATTAGGACTGTTTGAAGAGAATATATCAGAGATATCCAAATTGGTTCATGAAGCAGGCGGATTATTATATTATGATGGGGCTAACATGAATGCAATAATGGGTTATACGAATCCCAAATTAATGGGATTTGATATAGTGCATATAAATTTGCATAAAACATTTTCAACCCCGCATGGAGGCGGAGGCCCGGGAGCAGGCCCCGTTGGAGTTACAGCCAAATTAAAAGATTTTTTACCTATACCTACCATTGAATATGACGGCGGAAAATATATAAGAAAATATGATATCAAAAATTCTATAGGAAAAGTAAAAGCTTTTTATGGAAATTTTTCAATATTAGTAAGAGCGTATGCATATATATTATTAATGGGAAAAGAATTAAAAGAAGTAAGTGCAAATGCGGTATTAAATGCGAATTATATGATGAATAAACTAAAAGAACATTATTTATTACCATATAGCACAAAATGTATGCATGAATTTGTATTATCCGGAGAAAAACAAAAAGAAAATGGAGTAAATACCCTAGCGATAGCAAAAAGGTTAATGGATTCCAATTTTCATCCGCCTACAATATATTTTCCATTAATAGTTCACGAAGCAATAATGATAGAGCCAACAGAAACAGAAACGAAAGAAAGACTTGATGAATTTATAGAAGTAATGATAGAAATTGCAAAAGAGGTTGAAACTAATCCGAATGATGTATTAAATCATCCGATCAAGACTCCCGTAAAGAAAGTAGATGAAACTCTTGCTGCCAGAAAACCTGATTTAGCTTTTAAAATATAGCAGAAGGGAATACTGTAATTCTGTAAAAAAATTGTTAACTATTTGACCGATTTTATAAAAAACAGTTCAATAAAGGTATGGATAATAAGAATAATATTATAAATTTCAATAAAAAACCTTTACTTGATGAATCTCAAAGATTTTTCAAGGGGTTCCAATATGTCAAAATTGTTAAAGATGAGAATAATAATTATTTTAAAGAAGAATCATTAAGAGAATATGCTCAAAAATGTTATTACATAATAAGTGTAATGAGGGAAAATGGTATCGGGGTTGCCATATATAAATATAAAGTTCCTTATGAATCCTTATTAAAATTTATAAATGAATTTAAAAATAAATCATATGGTGAAATAATAGATATTGAAAGATATATACCGGAAGATTTAGCATAGATGAGTTACATTAATAGAAAACAAAGCGATTTATGTACAGTTTTAAAGCCATATCAATATATAGGCGGTGAATACTTAAGTTATAACAAGGATTTTGAAAGTGCAGAAGTTAAAATTGCACTTGCTTTCCCTGATAAATATGAAATAGCAATAAGTAATTTAGGACAAAAAATATTATACTCAATAGTAAATAATAATAATAAATATATGGCAGACCGAGTATATGCCCCGGATATTGACTATAAAAACATTCTTGAGAGAAAGAACGAAACATTAACGACGCTGGAGAGCAAAAGAGAGGTTAATCAATTTGATTTTGTAGGTTTTTCACTACAATATGAACTTGCATATCCTACAATGATTGAAATGCTTAAATTATCAAAGATACCGATATTAAGAGAAGAAAGAGAAGAAAAAGATCCTATTATACTTGCCGGTGGGCCTTGCTGTTATAATCCTGCCCCGATTGAAGAATTTATTGATTTATTTATGATAGGCGATGGAGAAGAATTAATAACAGACGTACTTAATAAATACAGAGAACTAAAAGGAAAAAGCAGAAAATATATTATAAAAGAACTTTCAAAAATAGAAGGTATATATTCTCCCGAGTTAAGGAATAAAACAAAAAAAAGGATATATAATTTTAAACAAGGGGAAAAAATATATAGAAGTCCGATACCATATAGTTCGGCGGTACATGATCGAAGCATAATAGAGATCAGACGAGGCTGTGGAAGGATGTGTCGTTTTTGTCAGGCGGGACATGTCAATCTTCCGATACGAGAGAGGAATGCCGAAGATATTATAAGAATGGTAAAAGAGTCAATAAAAGAAACAGGATATAATGAATATTCACTTTTATCATTGTCATCCAATGATTATAGGAATATAGAAAGTGTTATAGAATGTTTATCTGAAGATATGAATAAAAAACGTGTATCAGTATCACTGCCGAGCCAAAGAATAGACAGGTATAGTTCAAAGCTGGCTCAAATGGTAAGAGGGGTAAGGGCGACCACAGCGACATTAGCTCCTGAGGCAGGCAGTCAAAGATTAAGGAATGTTATCAATAAGAATCTAACGGAAGAACAAATTATAAACACAATATTAGAATGTTATAAAAGCGGCTTTAGCCGAATAAAATTATATTTTATGATTGGACTTCCGACAGAAACAACTGAAGATTTGGACGAAATGCTGCAATTGTTCAAGAAGATAAGATTCAAAGGAAAAGAACTAAAACAAGAACTTGGAATAAAAGATAGTATAAACTTAACTTGCAGTGTATCAATATTTGTGCCGAAACCATTTACTCCATTTCAATGGTGCGGGCAAAATAAACAAGATGAAATAAAAGAAAAAATAAAATATCTATTGGATGGAATAAAGACAATTAAGGGCGTAAAGATTAATTATCATAATAGTTTTGTATCAAAATTAGAATGTGCAATAACAAGAGGTGACAAAAGATATAATAATTTCTTTTTAAATTTACACAAAAAAGGAGTATATCTATCAACATGGGATGAAAATATAGACAGCAAATTATGGATAGATAGTGCCTTAGAATGCGGAATTGATATAGATCAAGATGCCCGGCAAACATATAACACAGATACAGAATTTCCGTGGGATATAATAGACACAGGAATAGATAAAGAATGGTTAAAAACACAATATAAAAATGCATTAAAAGAAATAAATATAATTCCTTGTGAATTTAATTGCGTAGAATGTGGAGTATGTAAGAATTTAAATACTCATAAAATAATAGATAAAGAATATATATATTGTCCGAAAAAATTTTGCGATAATGAAGGTAAGCAACTTTACGGTTGCGACAACGGATTAAATAACAAAGAAGAAGGAAATAAAGAAGTTAAGAGAGAAGAATACAGATACAGATTAAAAATAACAAAGAATAACGAATTAAGAAATATTTCACATTTAGATTGGCAAAATACGATAATAAAAATGTTAATACGATCAGATTTGAATCTTTGTTATTCAAAAGGATACAATCCGAGTCCAAAGATTTCATTGGGAATAGCATTGCCTCTATTTATAGAAAGTGAATGTGAACTAATAGATATTGAAATATATGATGAGATAAAAGAAAACGAACTTAAAGAAATATTAAATAAAGTACTACCAGAAAATATAAGAATAAAAGAAGCGAAGAAGATTGATAAAACGATTGAAGCCATTGATATCATGGCACAATGGGCGAAATATTCATTTACCGCCTTTGATAAGGGTATTTTAAAAAAAGAAGATTTGTTGTATATTAAAGACATGATATCTTCAAGTAATGAAATATTTATAGAGAAGATAAAAAAAAAAGGTAAAAAAAACTAGTAAATATAAAATCTTCAATAAAATCAGTAGAATCTGAAGAAGATAAGCTGTATATGATATTAAAGACCGGGCAATCGGAAGAGATACCATCAGTAAAGCCGGATGATATCATAAAGAAATATAAGCCCGAAATTACATTCAGAATTATACGAACAGCATTTTATGATAAAAATATGAAAGAATTATAAAGATTTAAAGAAAAGGATAAAATATGACAAAAGCGATAGTTGTAGCAGAAAGAGATAATATTGCAGCAGTTATAGAAGATGGGAAGATATGTGAATTTTATGTACAAAAAGGAGATATGCTGTTAAATGATGTATATTTGGCAACAGTAGATAATATATTACCAAGTATAGATGCTGCATTCGTAAATGTCGGATATGATAAAATGGGTTTTTTGCACGCACACGATGCGATAGGGAAAGGCACATTGAAAGAGAAATTACAACCGAAGCAAAAATTAATAGTACAAGTTGTAAAAGAGCCTGTAGGACATAAAGGGCCGAGGGTTTCAACGCTAATAAGTTTACCCGGCAGATTTTTAGTATTAATGCCGCAAGAACCCGGCATAAATGTTTCAAGGAAAATCGTATCAACCAAAGAGAGAGCAAGATTAAAATCAATAATAAGTTTATTAAAACCTGTAGGGATAGGAGTAATAGTAAGAACAGAAGCCGAAGGGCAAACAGATGCCGATATCCAAGAAGATTTAGAAATTCTACTTGATAAATGGAATACAATAATAGCAGCAGCAGAAACGAGACCTGCACCAAGCCTGTTATACCGAGATCAAGATTTATTATATCGAGTAATGAGAGAAGCATGCAATGAAGATGTAGATGAAATAATATTAGATACATCATATGGTGCACACAGAACTCAACAAATTTTACAGAACTGGAATATGCCAAAAAAGATTGAGGTTAACGTTTATAAAGGTTCAGAAACACTGTTAGCCGCATCAGGAATAGTAAAAGAAATAAAGTCAGCATTACAAACAAAAGTAAATTTACCAAGCGGAGGATATTTGTTTGTACAAACAACCGAAGCATTAACAGTAATAGACGTCAACAGCGGAAAATTTGTAAGTTCAAATACACAAGATGAAACTATATTAAAGACTAATTTAGAAGCAGTTCATGAGATTGCAAGACAATTAAGACTTCGTAATATAGGCGGTATGGTTATAATAGATTTCATTGATATGACAAATAGAAACGACAAACTGGCAATAATGGAAGAACTTGAAATAGCATTAGAAAAAGACAAGTCAAAACCGCAAGTAGGGCAATTATCGGATTTAGGATTGGTTGAATTAACAAGACACAGACAAGGTCAAAGTTTATCAGAAATTTTTAGTAAAAAATGTCCTCATTGCCAAGGTACAGGGTATATAGCGGATGAATTAATCTTTTCAACACCAAGTGTTGAAGGCGAAATAAAAGCAAAAGCAGCAAAATTAAAAGTACCTGTTCAACAAATAAAAAATAAAACACAAAATTATAAACAAAATAAAGTATTTAATAATCCAAACAATAATCCTCTAGCTGAAAATGAAAATAATTACCAAAATCAGCAAAAGAAATTTAACAAATTCAATAACAATCAAAAACAGCAACAAGAAACTGTTCAACAAACAAAATTAGAAGAAGCAGAAGAATTAGAAATCCAAAAGAAAGAAGAAAATATACAACAAATAAGTACAGAAGAAAATACAATTAAAATAGAAGAACAACAACAAAATAAAGAAACAGAAGTTTCTGAGAATCAAGAGAATCAAGAAAATCAAGAAGAAAATAAATCTGCGAAAAAGAAACCCGGAAGAAAAAGAACAAAAACAACGGAACAAAATGAAGGTGAAAAACCCAAAAGGAAGCCTGGCAGAAAAAAAACAAAAAAAGAGAGTGAACTTGTAACAAATGAATAACCTGATTTTAATAGCAAAAAATCAAGATTTATTTAAAGAAGAATTTGAAATATTATCGCAAGAAGATATTGAAGGAATACCAGTAAAGACAGAAGAAAAAGTAATTCCGAATGAAAGTTCATATATTATGGGGAAAGCATTTATTTCATTTGGGATTACTATTATATCAATAATTATAATTGTATTAATATTGTTAGCAGTAAAAAAATTTTATATAAAAGGTAATAGTGAAACTAAATATAAAACAGGAGAACATAATGAAAATAGTCAAAATGAATTACAGACTCCTGCAAGTATAGATGAATGTATAAAAAAATTTTTAAAAAGGACGTTGTAATAATTTTTCAATTTCATCAAGGATTTTTAGATTATAAAAAGAAACTGATTTAGAGAAAGGAAAAACAGGCAGATTTAGAATTTTTTCAAAATTATTACAAACATTTATAATTTTAGATTTAGGAATTTGATCAATTTTAGTAGCGATACAAAAACAAGGAAGTTTATTAAAATTAATCCATTCAGCCATTAATAAATCATTATTTTGAACAGGATGACGTGAATCAATTAATTGAATTAAAGAAACAATATCCTTTCTTTTTAAGAGGTAGGTTTCTAAATTTTTTTTCCATTGATTTTGAATATTAGCGGAAACTTTGGCATAACCATAGCCGGGAAGATCAGCGAAAATAAAATTATCATTTATTTTAAACAGATTTATTAATTTAGTTTTACCCGGAGTATTACTTGTTTTAGCCAATTCTTTTATATTAACCAAAGAGTTAATAAAAGAAGATTTACCGACATTAGAACGGCCCACTAGAGCGAACTCCGGCAGATTATAAATAGGACATTCATTTATAGAAGGAGCACTAGTCAGAAATTGTGCTTTTATTATTTTCATTTTTTAATTTTCTCTTATAAATTACACTGGATAATAAATTATAAACCTTTTTATTATTATAAACAGTTAAATTAATATCTTGATCTAACTTTACATCAATTGGGATATTTGAAGCAAAAATATTTGTTTCAACATGCATAATTTTGATTTTTCGCTTATGTATGATACTTAAAGGTGTAGATAAAAATATTTCAAAAGATTTTAATATATCCATTTTAATATAATAACAAATTAATAAATATTTTTAAATACAATGTTAAAATAAATAATTATTTAGCGGAAAGTTTTTCAATACGTAATTTTGCATACTCATATTTTTCACTTTCCTGATAAGCATCTTTAGGTAATTTATTAACAAAGATTTTATAATTTTCGAGAGCATTAGAAAACTCAGATAAATTATCAAAAGCGACAGCCAGATAATAATATGCAAGGAAATTAGATTTATCAAGATCAATAGCCTTATATAGCATGGCTGTAGAAGCCGCATAATTACTCTGAGCGATATAAGTAATACCCTTATAAAGATATAGAAATGAATCTTTAGAATTAATACTTAAAGCCTTATTTATCAATCTCATAGCCTCATTATAATTTTGGGAATCCAAACAAGCCAGAATTTGATCAATTAGTTTATCAGCTTCAGCTTTATTAATGCTATCTTGAAGAATAAGAGCTTTTTTATGTGAAGGATTAATTTTTAATGCACTATTTAAATAATTTCTTGAACTTTCAAGATCATTTTCATTAAAGAATAAGAAAGCAAAATTATAGAATACATCAGGATTTTTAGGATAAAAAGACATAGCAGTATTAGCCAGTTCTAAAGCCTTTTGCTTATTATTTAAATAATAATAGCAAACAGATTTATTAAGTATAACATAAAGATTATCAGGATCAGCCGAATCTAAGACTTCAAGAGCTTGAGAATACAATGCATTATTCATAAGAGTAACAGCCTCTTTAACAGGTTGTTCCGATAATTTAGCCGAAAGAACATTATATTTAGCAATTGAATTTTTATCATCAGCTTTATCTTTTACCTTTTGAAGAATTTCATAAGATTCTTTTAATTTACCTTGTTTTCTGTATATTTCAGAAAGGACAATATATCCGTTGGCATTATCAGGATATTTTTTTATTAATTTTTGAGCATAAAATTCAGCCGAAGAATAATCTTCATTGTTTAATAATATTGAAGAAAGTGAATCAAAAGTTTGTTCTTCAGTAAATTTTAGATTTTTAACAAAATAATTAACAAACTCTTTTTCAGATTTTTTTTGAGATTTAAGGATTTTATAAATTTCATAAAAAACCTGTTGATCATCAGGATTTTGAAATAAAATTTCTGAAAAATCATTAAGTGCCCCTTTATTTTTATTTAATTTAATCAAATAAAAAGCTCTTGATTTTTTAGCATTAATATCACTCGGATTTTTTTTAAGTATCTCATCTAAACAAGAAACAGCTTCAGAATAATTTTTTGTCTTATTATAAACAAAATTTATTGATTCTATTAAATGATGTGAAATATTAGGCTTTGAAATAACAATATTAAGACATTTTTCAGCTGTTTTATAATCATTAAGAATTATATTTATTATAGAAGAACAAATTAAATAATTAGAGCTGGCAACAGAATATCTTACCTGACTTTTAATATTATTATTAAGTTTTTTTAGAGAAATAAAAACATTTGAAGAAAGTAACTTTTTATCATTCAAAGCTGCAAGATTCATTAGTTCTTGGAACGCAGGATCAAACATGCCGGAATTTATATATAAATCAATTAGATTAACATATAAAATATAATTAGAAGGTTCTGAAGCTATTTTAATTTTAAGTTCCTCAATAGCTTTTGAATAAGCACCTGAATTTTTTTGTTCAGACACATTAATAATTATGGGCTTTGCACTAGTAGATTGAATTGCAGAACGTTTAGAATAATTTTGCATACCATATATTGCATCAGCAAAAGCAGAAGAACTGCAACATAATAACAAAGCAATTGATAAAAACTTAATATTCATAGAAAAAATCCTTAATTATCCCCATGTATATGTTACATTAACAGTATATCGAAAGTCAAACAAAAAAGGGAAACCTTGCGGATTCCCTTTTTTAATTATTTAAAAGAAGTTATATTAGTCTTCGTCTTCTTCAATTTCGATTTGGCTTGCTGCAGCGAATACATCTACGAAAGAGGTTCTGCCATCTGAAACATTTGCTACATTGCTGTAAGTTTCAGGTTGACGAGGTAATTTGTTAATTCTTTGAGCTTGTTCCTGATCAATTGAAGGAGTTGCTGAATGAGCTACTTCAGGTTCATATTCTCTGTCATTGATTAACAAGATCTTTTCATCACCGTATTGGATATGATGTCTTTCTTTATGTTTACCATCCGGAGTAACTTTATCAGAAGCTGTAACTGTAAAGTTATCTTCTTCAACATCTGAAGTAAATGTACCATTTTTTACGTATATGTATGAACGAGGAGAATCATCACCAGGTATTTTTTCCTCATTTGTATAAGGCAGACCTGCAATAACTTTCTTAGCTTTTAAGTGCATATTACCATTTTTTGATACTAATCTTGAAACTGATAATGTGCCATCAGTTGTAACAGAAACATCACCTTCAGCTTCAGCAGTTAAACCATTATTCTTTTCAGCTACATTAGCAAGAGTAACATCGATTTTACCTGTTTCAGCTTTCATTGTAGTTTTACGGTTATTTAAGTTCATTTGACCGGTAACATCAGTTTTAGCTGTTAAATTAATTTCTTCTGCGTCTAAAGAAGTTGCACCGTCAGAACGAACATAACCATTTGAAGCTGTAGCATTTAATTTTTTATTAGCTTTAACATTAGAGTTTTTGAACCAAACATTTTCTGCGTCTATATTTACATCTTCATCAGCTACTACAAAAGAATCATTAACTTGAGCTCTTGTACCGCCTTTAATTTTTACATTTTTACCTTGAACTTTAGAACTCTTTGTTTCTGCATTAGGTTCTTCAGGATTTACTTTTTGAATTGAAGCAATTCCGGCAGCTTCAATATTAACATCTTTCGGTGAAGTAACAATTGTGCCATCTGCAAGAACTACATCATTATACTTAGAAATAATATCAACGCTTCCTTTTGCGTCTACTTTACTATTTTTTAAAGATATTTTCTTACCAGCAACGATACGAACATTAGCACCATTTACAGCTTCTGAACCTGTAGCTTCAGATGTTTGAAGTGTTGTATCTTCTATCAAAATATCATTATTAGAAGTTAACCAAATATTACCATCATTACCTTTTGTAGCTTTAGTTGCTTTTAATGTTGCATTATTTAAACTGATTTTGCTATCTTGATTATTTGAAGCATTTCTTATATCAATATTACCTGATTCAAGAGTACTTCCGCCTTCAACAGATACAACCATTTTATCATCAGAAGCCTTTAAATCTTTAACTTCTTTTACTGCACCATTATTATAGTAACCGAAGTTTACGCCGTCAGCAGTAACAATTTTAATTTTACCATAAGCTGCATCATCAACATTGTTTACTATATCAGTAGAAAGTTTTGAACCTTTGTATATTGTTACATTATTTGAAGCAAAAGTTAAACCTTTAGACCCATGAAGAGTAGCACCTTTACCCCCTTCAGATCCGACTACTATACCAAAATTGCTTGTTGGTTTTTGATCTAATACTAACTTATTATTTTCTTTATCATAACTTCCGCCAAGAGTTGAAACGGTAAATGAATTAAGATTTACGTTAGCACCATCACCAAACATTACACCATTTGGGTTAATTAATATTACTTTTCCGGTATCAGCATAACCACAACCGGAACATCCTGATGATGTAATTTGACCATAAATTTGTGATACATCAGAACCAACTACTTTATTAAATGCTGTTTGATTATGACCCGTAAATTCAAAGTTAACTTGAGCTTCCGAACCTACGTTAAAGCTGTCCCAATTAAATGATCCAACTATACCGCCTTGGTTTTCAGCATTTTTTGTTCCAACAGTAACATCCATTCTGTTACCTGAACTGGATACGCTACCATTTGTAGCACCATTACTTTGTAATTGAGGCAATGTATTTGCAGCTACATTAGCAAAAACAGGAGTCATGCTTGTTGTTGCTAGAATTCCTACTGCAATTGTTGTACTTAAAAGTTTTTTCATGTTCTTCTTCCTTATTTATATGTTATTTATTTTATTAAGATCAACAATAATTTTAAATACCCTGAAAAAAAAAATTGCCAATTTGTAAACATTTTTTACATATTCTATTTTAATATAAATACAAATTTTTGTTCAAAAGTATTTAATATTTTATTTATGATGTTAATTATTCTCTCTTTATAAATTTAAAACTATACTTAATTTATACTATAATAAAAACATTTAGGGTTTATTTTTTTACAAAATAAAATAAAAATATTACAATTTATTAACAAAAAAAGAGGGGGAAGCATAACTTACGCAGCCCCCTAGATTTAATGAATATTGGAATTAGAATTCTTTATAATTATCACTAGCTGTAAATGAAGCTATTGAATTGTTCATAACTGAACGTAAATTAATATTGTTTACACTTACAGTATCCGGATTATCTTCCTGATCTGGATTATCTTTATCAGGGTTTGAAGGATCTGTACATTCGCCGTCATCTCCTCCATCACCGCCACCTTGTCCGCCTGGGGTAGTTCCAGGATCAGTTTCACCGCCATGTCCCGGATCAGGTGTATCAGTACCTTGTCCCTGGCTCGGATCAGTTGGAGCCGGCCCTGCGGGAACTTGACCAGGTTCTTCCGGTTTTACATTTCCTGCATTGTTTGGATCATCAATATTAGGATCAGTTACTTTATTATCAACAGGTCTATCATTAACTAATAAGATTTTTTCATCTTTGTTATCACCATATTCAATATGATGTTTATGATTGACTTGTCCATCATCAGAGATATCACCTGATTTTGAAACATTGTATTGTTGACTTGAAGTAAATGTACCGCCAACTTTTATTAATGCACGATCATTACTATCACCGGCTTGTTCTAAGTATTCGGTTGTTTTTGGAGAACCTGAAAGTACTTTTCCTGTTCCAGTTTTAAGATTCATATCATGACCTGATACTAATTTAGAAACTGATAAATCTGTGTTATTTGTATTAATAGTCATGTCATTACCTGCTTCAGCAACTAAACCTTTATCTTTAGAATTTACGCCTGTAATATTAGCATTAAGATTTTGACCGGCTTTAAGGTTTGTTTGAATACCGTTCATATTACCATTTACTGTAACATCGCCTTTACCTTCGATATAAATTTTATCACCGGTTTTATAAGTTATATTATCTTTAACGTTAAGTGCATTTGTAGAAGTTGATGTAATATGGATATTATCACCTGCTTCAATAACAACTTTGTGACCGTTATCTTTTAAATCGCTATCAGTTGTATTTAATTCAACATTCTTAGCAGCTTTTAAAGTTAATTGCCCTTTTCCGCCCGGTACTTTTGTATTATTAGGATGGAAACTACCTAAATGTTCTAAAAGAATATTTCCATTTGTTGATTCAACATTAATATTTCCATCACCGGGTTTATCTTCACCATCATAAGTCATTAATACATTACCAGTGAAATTTGAAGTAGTAATATCATTTGCAGTCTTTATATTAATATCTTTAGGTGTAACTATTGCTGTAGATTGCATTAAAAGATCTTTACCGGATGTAATATTTACATTTTCTTTTGATTGAATAGAAGCAGATCTTGTCCAAGCATAATTATCAGAAACTAAATCTACACCTTTTTCACCATTAACAGTTGAATCTAAGATTTGACCTCTTGTTTTACCGTTAACAGTTACTTTACCTTTTGCAGTTACTGTAGAAGTTGGATTTTGACCTTCTTTTTTCTGAATAGCAGCAATATTTTTTGCCGTAACAGTTACGTCACCATCTGCTGTAACGTTTGAAGCGTCTAAAACAACATCATAATTTTTTGAAGTTGCTACAACATTACCTGCAGCTGTTAATTTTGTATCTGAAACTGAAATTTTATGACCGGCAGTCATTCTTACTTCACCGCCTAAGCCAGTTACATCACTATTTTTTGCTGTTTGAAGGTTTGCTTTTTCAACTAATATATCATTATTTGAAGTTAACCAAATGTTACCGTCATTACCTTTTGCAGCTTTTGTTGCTTTTAATGTAGCACCTTTAATACTTAAAACGCTATCTTTATGATTAGAAGCATTTCTTATATCAATATGACCTGATTCAAGAGTACTTCCGCCTTCAACAGATACAACCATTTTATCATTAGAAGCTTTTACATTTTTTACTTCTTTTACGGCACCATTGTTATAGTATCCGAAATTTACACCGTCAGCTGTAACAATTTTAATTTTACCATATGCTGCACCATTGTCATTATTTGTAATATCAGTTGAAAGTTTTGAACCTTTATAAATTACAACATTGTCAGAAGCAAATGTTAAACCTTTAGATCCTTTTAATACCGCACCGTCATCTATAACAATACCACGAGCATCAGATCCTGGTGTTCTGTGTAAAGTTAAATTGTTATCTTTATATTCACCATCTAATGTTGAAACAGTGAATGAGTTAAGATTTACATTAGCTCCTTTACCAAACATTACACCGTTTGGGTTAAGTAATATAACTTTACTTGTTGCTTCGTAGCCGCAATTTTGGCATCCTGAAGAAGTAAGTTTACCATAAATTTGTGATACATCAGGACCAACTACTTTATTAAAAGCTGTTTGATTATGACCCGTAAATTCAAAATTAACTTGAGCATCAGATCCTACATTGAAACTATCCCAAGTAAAAGAACCTACCAACCCTTGTTGTCCTTTGCCAACCTCTCCGACTGTAACATCCATTTTATGGTCTGATCCCGGAGTAGATACACTACCATTAACAGCACCACCTTGATGTAACTGAGGTAATGTTCCTGCAGATACATCAGCAAAAGCAGCAGGCATTAATGATGTTGAACTCATCACACCCAGAGCTAAAGCTGTACATAATGTTTTTCTCATTTTTTCTCCATCCTTTTTAGTTTAATTACTTTATGAGTGATTTTATATTATCATGCCCATTTACATTTTACATTAAAATTTTAACAAAAATATATTTGCTATTATTTTAATTTTTGTTAAATTATAATTTTTTATTTTTTAAATCATCTGTATTTATTAATGTTGAAGCTGTATTTTCTACATTTGATATTTCTGAAATTTCTTCAGGCAAAACATTATCTGCTTCTATAGGATCTTCAACTTCAGGTTCTGTTACTTCTTCATCAGTTGCCACAAAAGTTTCAAGTAAAAACTTTTCAACTTCCATGTTTAAATCATCATCTGATTCAAATTCAATATGATGTTTATTTGGGTTTTGGGATTCTTTGACACTATATTCTTTATCAACATTGAATGAACCGCCTGTTTTAATATATCCCATATCCGAACTGTCACCGGCTTCATTTAAGTATTCATCCGTATATGGTTCACCTGCAAGAATTTTTCCTTCACCTACAGTTAAATTTATATCTCCGTTTGCTTCCATTCTTGATATTGCCAAGTTATTATTTTGCGTATCTATGGTTATATCATTTCCTGCTTTTGCATTTAATCCGTTGGCATGGTCAGTAACTCCTTTTAATACGCCATTTATGTCATTGCCTGCGGATATATTTGTTTGTATGCCGTTAGAATCAACATTATATAACTGTATGTTATTCTTTGCCGTTAAATTCAAGTTTTTTGCATTTTTTAAGGTTAAAGTTTTTCCTCTGACTGTCAAATTCCCATTTACAGACTCCATATATATTCCGCCTTGTGCTTCCAATACATGCTTTGTAAATGATGAACCTACTATTAAATCTTCATCCGAAATAAATTTTATATCTTTCCCGGCTTTTAATATTATATTTGATCTTATACTATGAAAATCATCCAATCCGTTAAGAACTATACTTCCTTGAGTTTCCATGCTTATATCTTTTGCCGTTAATATATTATTGCCATGAAAATCTTCGGATAAAATATCTTCACGGAATGACATGTAAATATCATCCATTGTATATATCGTTGTATCTGTCATTTTTAATGCTCCGTTATCGGCTGCAATAAAAATACGATCATTTACAGTTCTTATATCTGAATTTCTCGCCCATATCATATCACCTGTTGATAGTAAATAAACAGTACCGCCTGCATTTATTTTTGACTCCAAAAGTTGAGTTCTGCCGCCACTGGTCAATATTACATCATCAGCTTTTATCGTTGTATTGTTTTCAAGTGCAACAACGTTCTTTGCTTCCATGTTAAATGTATTTTGAGAACTTACATCTGTTGAAGATATAACGGAATCATTTTCTTTTGATTTCAATAAAATCTCGTTCGCAGAATTTATATTTGATCCTTTTATTGAAATTTTATCATCCGCAACCAATCTTATATCAGCACTATCTTTTTTGGTTTTGTTAGTATTTATCGTTTGAATTGTTGAATCTTCAACAAGAATTTTACCGTTTGAAGTCAACCAAATATTTCCATCATTTCCTATTTCCGCTTTAGTCGCCTTCAAAACACCATTTTTTACACTTATTACACTATCTTCATGATTAGAAGCATTTCTTATATCTATTCGTCCCGATTCTATATTCCCGTTAACAGATACAAGCATTTTATCAGTTGAACCTTTTAAACCGTCAACTTTCTTAACTGCACCATTGTTGTAATATGTAAAATTGACACCATCCGCCGTTACTATCTTAACTTTTCCGTATGCGGAATTATCTACGTTATTCTTTACGTTTGTTGTTAATTTTGATCCTTCATATAATACAACATTATCGGAAGCAAATGTTATACCTTTATCAGCATGCACATTACCATATACAAGTATTCCTTTTGACGGAGTCATTCCTCGCTGCAATGTCAATTGCTTTGATGACGGATCATATGATCCGTTCATTGTAGACACCGTTAAAGAATTTAAATTTACATTGGCATTTGATCCGAACAAAACTCCGTTTGGATTCAATAATATTACCTTTGATGTATTTGCATAACCGCAAGCACTACAACTTGAAGATTGACTGAGCCTTCCGTATATTTGCGACATGCCTGTTCCTTCAACCTTATTAAATGCCGTTTGATTATGTCCCGTAAATCTGAAATTTACACCGGCATTCGCCCCTACATTAAAACTGTTCCAGTTTAATGTACCGACCATGCCGTTACCTTTTTCAATCTCAACATTCATACTGTTATTTTGTCTGTCAATCGTTACATCCGCATTTTGCGAATTTTTTAGTTCAGGAAGCATTCCCAACGGAACATCAGCCATTGCTGCACCAGGATTTAGAAATAAACAACTTTGAATTACCATAAATAACAAAAAACATTTTTGTTTCATACACATTCCTTTCAACAAAGTAAAATAATTATACATACTAATAATTATTAGTACACATTAATTTAATCACTTGATACAAAAATTTATATTAAGTTTATTAAAATAATTCTCTTTTAAATTAGCAAAAAAAATTTTTACGGTATTTCATCCAATCAAATTATATTAATTCATCAAAAAAAACTATATAATTACTTATAAAAAATGTTAATAAATTGATATAATGTAGAAATATTTTTTTTTTGATATATAATTTTAATATGAACTAAAATTTATTATGTAATTTATATAGAGAGTGGAACACACATGAAAAATTTAATGATTAAAACATCCCTACTATGTGCAACAGCTTTAATGGCGGCAACAAGTGCAATAGCTTCTCCTGACCCCAGCACATTAGGTACTCAATATGGCGGTTATGACCCAGGTCTTATCGACAGTACTAACTTTATACAAACTCAAAAATACAGAGAAAAAGTTAAGTACGAAGAAACTAAAGATCCTGCAGTCATTGAAGAAGAAATTTCAAGAAAAATGGATTTGCTTAACACTGAGCAAGTCGCTTTCACATTGAAAAAAATTAATATCTCAGGAAATACAAAAATCCCTGAATATAAGTTAATGAGGTTGGTTGATTTTAAAATCGGTCAAAAAGTTACTATCAACGATTTAATTATGTCTGCTAATGACATCACTGATTACTATCAATCAAAAGGATATCTCTCAACTATAGCTTATCTACCTCCACAAAAAGTTAAAGATGGTGTAATCGAAATTAAAATTTTGGAAGGTAAATATGGAAATATTACCGTTAACAATGGAAAATGGGAAAGAAAATCCTATCTCGCAAAAAGATATCTCGATGATAACAAAATTAAACAAGGCGAAGTCCTAAATGTAAAAGATGTCCGTAATGCACTAACTGATATGTCTACAGAAGAATACATGAAAGGTGCTATTTCATTCTCTGATAATGAAGAATCAGAAGAATACTCAGATATCACCCTCGATGTTAAAGACAGGTTCCCAATTAATGTAGATCTTAGATATGATAATCAGGGTAGAGAGTTAATCGGAACTCAAAGAGGCGTATTATATGCCGGTCTTCACGATGTAACAGGTCACGGTGATACTTTAATGGGTACTTTAGCTCTATCAGAAAGATCATTCGGTGCCGGCGGTATGTACTCGCTCCCAATAGCTAAAAATGATACAAGATTAAATCTCGGATATTCATACTCACACGTTAGATTGGGTAAAAGCTACAAAGATTGGAACATAAAAGGTGATTCTCACGACGTTTTCCTCGGAGTTTCAAGCAGATTGGCTAAAGGTGAAGACTACAGGTTATATGGTGATATTACCTTAGATTTCCGTAATACTGATTTGGGTTCTGATTGCTGGCCTGTTTTAGATCAGTTATTCACTGATTACAAGTCAAGAGTAGTTAGAGCTTCTTTAACAGATGTTAAAGATGATTCATACGGCAGATGGCTATTTAATGTCGGTGCCGCTACCGGTTTACCAATCTTCGGTGCTTCTGATAATCTAAAAGCCAGAAATATGTCAAGTAACAATTTCATAAAAGCTACTGCAAGTGCAGCTCGTTTACAAGTACTCCCTGAAAATACTTTGGCTATCTTACAAGTTAATACACAGTACGCTAACAGACATTTATGGGCTTCTGAAGCTATGTCAATCGGCGGTATAACTTCTGTTAGAGGCTACGATGAAGGCTTCCGTATCGGTGACTATGGTGTTACTGCCAGCTTTGAATATAGAACTCCTATCCCGGGCTTAAAAGCTATGCTACCTGAAAAATATGGTTTCATTAGTGATAGTATCCAGTTGGCAGGTTTCTATGATTTCGGTTGGTATGGCGACAGATTCCAAGATGGCAGCTCTGAATACTTAATGAGTGCCGGTCCAGGTGTCGTCGTTAAACTTACTAAGTATTTATCAGCTAACTTATATTGGGGCTTCCCGATCGGTAAACATTTACCCGATTACAATAACAGCCTTCGCAGAGATACTGCAAGATTTCACTTCACTCTTACATCCAATATATTATAATAATAAATACTTATACAAAAAGAGAAGCATTATGCTTCTCTTTTTGTGTTATAAATTGTTACCTAATTATGCCTGTTAGGTTATAACTAACTTACAATTATATAATTGATTTTCCTTCATACATATATTTTGTCCTTTCATATTCCGATTCTTGATAATTTTTATATTCTCTTTCCATATCCTTTTTTGTAGACTCTTCTCTCGGTTCTATAAAAGGCTGTGTCTTATCTTTTCTCTTCCAATTAATTTTAAATCCGTCTAATAAACCATATTCGGTTTCCGTTTTATAAGTTCCAACGTTTAATGCATATACGGGCATTATGAACATCCCTGATATAAAAGCGTAAATTATTGACAATGCAATTATCTTTTTCATAATACTATTCTCCTTATATTCATATAATACTATAAATTATTTGATATTTCCTCTAATTTCATATTAATATCATTTATGGTATTATCCATGATTTCCATTATTTCTGCACTTTTTACATTATATTCTTCACGCATTTTATATACAGTTGAATCTTCGGGAACATCTATTGAATTTACAAAATTTTCTCTATCTTTCAATGATTCGTATAGTTCTTTTATAAAATTTATTTGAGCTTCTACTTCTTCAAACAAAAAGTCCATTGCATCTTGATTTATTGTATCAATAGTTTCTTTTAATAAATTTCCGGAAATAAATGTAGATTTATTTTCTTTTATTATAGAATCAAGATAATCAACGTATTTCTTATATACATCATTATCTTTCATTTTCATTGTACGTCTGTTGACATAATTTTTTATCTGTAAAATCGCTTCCTGCAATGTTTTACTATCTATTTTGCTTTGATTTTTATATTCATTAAATATTTTTATTAAATTATTTATTCCTTCTATATATTGATCTGATATTTTTGTTTTCTTTTCAACATAATCATATGACTTTTCTATTTGATAATTATTTAGTATCGCATTTAACGTCCTTTGTGATAAGCCTGATTGATTTAAAAATATATTTAATGTTTCAAAATTTTCAGTTGAATTATACAGTTGATTTACCAAATATAATAATCCTACATCACTATCCATACTATATACTTTGCCATCGTCTGTTGTAACATTAAACAATGCTAACATATCCTTTATCTTTGAATTTATTCCCTCTCCCTGATTCTCTACCAATTTAAATTGTATACTATTTAAATATGCAACTTCTAAGGCACTTACCAAATATTCTTTTAAAATATCATATTCATTATTTTTTGTTTGCTTTGATTGAATAAGTTTTACACATTCATTCAATAATGCAACAGGATTCTTCGTTATATGTTCCTCTATTAATAAACCAATAAATTCATTTTCTATTTCTTCCAATTCCTTATATTCCGGCTCTGTTTTCATTTTATTTATATATTCTTTTAAAATTTGAATTGCTTTATTTCTATGTGCCGGCTCAACATTGGAATTAATCATATATTTAATATCTTCTCTTAACTCCTGTATCTCAGAATTTTTATTATTTATAAATTCTGATTTCTTTAATATTGCCGACAGCCATTCATTTGAAATTGACATATATTCATTTAAATTATCCTTTATTTTTGCTCCTGATATAATTTCTTCTGATTCATTTATTTCATCCAGTATATTTTTTATCGGATCTATAAATAAATTCAAATTTTCATTCTTCGATAATAAGCTGTATAACTCTTCCATTTCTTTTGTAAATCTATTTATTAAATCCTTATTTTTTGCTGTTATTTTTACGTCTTCTCCATTTGCCAAATTTCTTATTGTAGCTGTCTTATAATAATTCTTTTTTATTGACTCCATTCTATCTATTACTTCTATATAATATTTATAATTTTCTATTGAATAAAAATGATTTGTTATTAAATCAATCATTTGTACTCCGGCTTTCGCTATCATTTCATCAGATATAACAACAGGTGTTGGAAATGCCTGTCTTACTTTATATTTATTAAAAAATTGAGTTTGAAATTTCTTTACATGCTTTTGTATATCTAATTCCGATAACTTCACATATGCATGTCTGAAATAATTATCCGCCGCCTTACTTTCTAATTTACTTTTCTTTTTTTCCATTCCTCTATGTATTATATTAGAAGCTATTATTTCCCAAATCGCATCTGATACTTCAGGATCTTCTCCTTTGAATCTCTTTATTAATTCATACGGATCCTGAAAATTTAACCCTACATCTTCTTCTGTTAATAAATCAAAAAATTTATCTGCTGTTTCATATGTAGAATTCTGCAAATTTTGTATGATTTCCAGCAATTCTTCATCCGTTGACGGATTAAAATATTTATCTATTGCCGCTATAAGCTCTTTAGCTAACGGATGATTTACAAGTTCATTATCCTGCAGCGATTTTATCCTTATTGTTGAATCTATGCCTTCGGTTATTATCTTTTGCATATTTTCAATAAAATATCTTGCCGATTCTTCATTTTCTATATTATCCAATGCTACTGTTATTACTCTGTTATTTAAACAATCTTCTAAACATTGAAGTGATCCGTCGTTATTCTCTAATGTTTCGGAATCGAAAAATATCGAGTTTATTATTTCTTCTATTTCCTTTTTCTTTAATTTTATTCCATAATCTTTTTCTAAATCCTTAATTAAATCATTAATTTTATTCTTTGATGACATTAATAAATTTTCTATGGTTATATCAGTCTTTGCAAGAATCGCTCCCATATTGTCTATATGCTCTTGAAACATATCCCGCTTCGTTTTTTCAATTTTTTTGCTTGTTGTTATATACGGAACTTCTTCTTTTAATTCGGGATTATCTGTCGCCAAATATAATGACAATAAATTCATATAAAATTTAACTTCATCATTTTCAGGTAATTTTTCAAAATCTTCTCGGGTTTGTATTTCTTTTTCTAGTCTTTCCCTGATTTTTTCCGTTGCATTCTCGGCTATTGAATCCAGTCCTTCTAAATATTTCGTATCAACCTTATACCCTCTTTTTAATAAGGTCTCCAATCTCTCAAAATCTTTTCTTGCATCCTTTGCCGTTAATATATATGAAAACATTTTATATAATTTTTGATATGCATTTATTGGTATTCCGGGTAATATCATGTCCGTATATAATCCAAATTTCCCTTTTTGATTACCTTTATCTATCTCTCCAACCGCTCCTACTAATTCACTTACCGGTAACCCAATCTTATAATCATCTTTTAATATAAATCCGTTTTTCCAGCCATATCCTGAACCATAATCAGTATATTTAAATCCGTTCTTACCATCCCAGTAATAATCTCCTTCCTGTCTTCCCCAGGTATTATCCGTCCACATTATATCCTCTCTCGTTTCTTCTCCGTTTACAGGATCTTTAAAAACTTCTGTAGTTACACTGGGTACATATTGTGCATGAAAAGCATAATCTGAATTATCTACGCTCGTTGATACAATTCCTCCGCCTTTCCCTTGCTTAATCTCCATTGCCGCTTTCTTTGGATTATATTCTATATAATGTGCCTTCCCTGTCATCTGTTCTATTATTCTTAATTGCTCAACGGCACTAAGTCCGGCACTCCCTTCCTCTCTAACCCAATATTGCCCTTTTAATTTCCCTATATTTGAATACTGTTTTTCTAAACCTTCACCTAAATATGTGTTGATTGCCTGATATTGAAGTCTACAATATTTCTTTATAAAGGGTATATCCTTTTCTATAGACTTTAATATATCTATTTCTTCAGGCTCATATTGATATAATAAGTTATTTGCCTTTTTCCTTTCATTTAAATTCTCTATATTCTTATTCGCTACTATTTGTGAATCAATCTTTTTAAATCTTTCGTTAAGTCTATCCAGCTTCTCTCTTGATAATATCTTTCCTGTCTTCTCCATTTGCTCTAATATTATTGTGTCGGATTGCGGAACATCCCATTTTTCAACTATTCGCAAATATTCTTCTCTTATCTTCTTTAATTGCTCTCCGTATTGTTCTATTGTCGGTGCTACCCTTTCAACTCCGCCATATTTTTGGGCTAGTTCCATAAATGTCTCTTCGCTTATTCCTGACCTCAATGAATCTAACATCAAGCTATAACTATGATTGACCATATTAAATACAGTTTCATATCCTAACATGCGAGCAGCCTGTTGTACAACTTCTCCGGATGGATTATTTGTTAATTTTTCACACCATTTATCTATATATTTTGTTACAACATCCTTTTCCTTTGGTAAATTCATTGTAACGGCGGCCATCTCCAATATACTTTCATCTCTTGCTAATATCGATTTCTTTATATCTGAAAATAAAACCTTGGCTAACTCTGCTGTCGTATGACCAAAAAGTTTTTTCGTTACCTCATTCAATCTATATGGAAGTTCGGCCTCTATTCTTATTATATCTGCATCTATTTGGGCATTGTCATCTCTCTTTGCCTTAGATTTCAAATATTGACTTATCTGTACATCTCTTGGAGGAAGACCAGCAAATTTCCCTAATCTAACAACACCATCCATTGTATGTAAATCCGATTCTATCGCATATCTGTGTGCTGCTGCTAAATTAAATAAATTCCTATAATATCTGTAATTCTGTACCCTGGATCTTGTATTCGTTAATTTCGTTAATTCATCTTCTGACGATTTATACAATTTAAGATATTCGCATATTTGCTTTATTTCTCCCTCTTGTTGTTTAAACTCCCCGTGATTATTCCTTAAATATTCGGATATTACTACCTCCTTTACTTCATTCGGCAGCTGTATCGCAACATTTATTTCGTTTGAATTATCTTTTTTCCCTTTATAAAATTTATTTAAATCGTTTATTATTAAATTTACTTCACGTCTCGTTTTATTCGGATATATGTTTTGTATATTAGATCTTAATTTCTCTATGATTTCTCCTTGATAATTTATTGTACTCTTTTTTACATATAAAACATCTCTCTGATTTTCTGCCCGTTGCTTCTTTTTACTCTGTAACGATTCAAGATATTCATTCTCTTTTATTAATGCTTTTAATAAATTCTTTTCAGATGAAAATTCCTCTCCGAGTCCTTCATACCAATTTGAATCATGACTTACTCCATAATTATCTTCATCAAATACACAATACTTACCGGTAATTATTGATCCATCTCCGCCTGTATGGGCATTTTGCATCCAATTATGTGCTGATATATCTAATATTCTATATCCTTGTGCTATTCCTGTATCATAATCAAGTTCTATCTTTGGTATTTTTACCTTCTTTGACTTATTATCAAGTTCCGTAACATCATACACCTGCATATATGGCTTATCATTTAATTCATCCATTACAATATCCATATATCGTACTTTATCTTCGTATGCTATTGCTTTTCGGCATATTGAAATAGCTGCACATATTCCTGAATTTACTTGTGATACATCCTTTATCGTCAATACATTCTCGTCAGGTCTTTTTATTATTAAATCATTTATCATCTCATCGGCAACTTCAAAGCGTCTTTCTTCCAATTGCGGATTTATTTTATATTCGCCATTCAGTATTTTCTCAAATCTGTTTAAACATTCTATTTTTTCACTCTCTGAAATCTCGGATGAGGCTATGAAATAATCTAAATTTTGTCTAAATCTTGCTACTTTTATAGTTTCCTCATTTTTTGCATAACAATTTAATACCAAGTCAGTTATTTCTTTCCTTGATTCCAATATCTTAATTTGACTTTGATTTAATCTCTTTTCTGTTCTAAATACTCTTTGAGATTCTGAAATTAAATCTTCATTTTCACCTGTCATTGTTATCATTTTATTTACGGTATCTGAAAGAATGTTAAGCCATTCCGTATTCTCTCGATCACTACCAGTTATACCGTCTTCATCTAATACAGTCCTAAATTCAGAATTTATTCCCTGTCCGTATTTTATTTGATCAGCTACATCCAGTAAAAATTCTATTCCATCTCTATTCGGATTATTCTGAAAATTATCAAGTGCTTTTAATATATTTATACGTTCATTCTCTAGGATCGGATGATTACCTTCTTTTAGTACTGATATTGTGCTTTTGTCTGTTCTTATACTTTTAAACTTTATATTATTCTTGTTTATTCCTAATTGTATTTGTTGTATTTTCATCTTATATCCTTACTTGATTTTTGATTTAACATTACTTTATTCTGTTCATTTAAAGTTAAATCTTACATTTTTTACGTTTTTCTCATTTTTTAGAAAAAAATATCCTCTGATTATATTCACAAATTATAATAATGAACATAATTATTTTTGCTTCATAAAGAAGATATAGAAGTTTTTTTTTACAATAATTAATAGATTGTTATGGAACTCTTTGGTAATTAATTAAAAAATTAACTACACTTTACTTTCAATAAACAATCATAAGATTAAAATAACATCTTAATACTTTTTTCACTAAAAATACTTAAACTAGTGTCGCAACCTTTCGTTTGCTCATCTAAGCTGTAAAGTTGCTTTTCTATATTAAATCTACAAAACCTGTAGAATGATCCAAATGACATTTTGCAATATACAGTTCTTTATTATCTACTGCCTTTTTTATTATAACCGAACGTTTCAACAAAACATTTTCTACCCATATTGTATGCTGTTGAGCAAAAAAATTATGACAACTTATGTCTTCATGCATATCTAAAACAGGATAAACACAAGATATTATAGATTTAAAATCAACAGTTGGCTCCGGATAATGATCTTTGGCATACTTCATAACCCCACAATCATCATGACCAAGCAATATTAACAATGGTACATTTAATTTTTTTACCGCATATTCTATACTCTCGATAACATTATCACCTGCTGTAATACCTGCAACCCTTACAACAAAAAGCTCTCCTATACCGCAATCAAATATAATTTCAGGCACTACTCTGGAATCTGAACAACTTAATACAATCGCATAAGGTTCTTGATGATATGCATACTTCCTAAGTGTTTCAAGTGACATGTTTTTTGCCGTCGGTCTGCCTTCAACAAAATTTCTATTACCTTGAAGTAATTTTATCAATTCTTTCTCTGCTTTTTCAGGTATATTTTTCGGAATCTTTATATTCATTTCTATTTTACTTTTACTACATATACTTTTTGTTTTTTATCATCTGTATGAGATAAATATACTTTACCTCTTTTTGGTAATTTTATCATAAATTTTATATCTTTGTTTACTGAACAATTTTGCGGATTAATTTATGAAAATCTATATCTGTATCATTTATAATTAAAACATTCTTTTCAGTATTATTACTTAAAATTGTATAAGTATTCTTTTTAAAATCTGAAATCCTTAATATATCATAATCAAAAAAGATCTTTTGAACTTCATCGGGAGTTATTTCAATTTCAACAAATTTTTTATCAATATATTTTGTTTCATATACTTTTAAATTTTCATTATCTATTCCTATTAAACGTGAATTCCATATAAATTCAAAATTTGAGTTTAAATTTAATTCTATACACTGTTCCTCAATTTGTTGTGTATCTTTTTTCTGATCCCAACACTTACATTTAGTATTATTATACCTTCCCACATATTGAGAATACCCTCCAAAAACTACATGTTTAGTTAAAACAACTCTGTCTCCCGTTATTGATCCGGTTGAAAAAGTATTTGTGGAAGGTGAATATGTAACTTGATAATTATCATATATTCCCTCATAGTCTAAGGCAAATACTTTTAATGTTATAAAAGAAAATATAATTATAAATAAAAACCTAATATTCTTCATTGTTAATCTTTCAATATATTCAGTAACTTTTTAACTTTCGTAAAAAATTTTTCTCTTATAATTTTATATTTTAATTTGTTTGAAAAATTTGTACAATACAATAATGTCTGCAAAAAAGTTATAAGTACAATATGCACTAAATTATAACTCAATTAACTTGACTTTTTAGATAATTTGAACTAAACTAAAATTAAAAGGTGTAAATTCTATGTTTAGTTTAATAGATAAATTAAATAATTTCTTTGACTCGCTCAGCACTGGGGGGGGAAGAGCATATCCGCCTAATGCGTTTATTTTAGGTTCTTATAATAATTATCTATTCCAATTATCTCTTCCTGAAAAACAATATCCTGATTATTTAAAACATCTTTTTTTTAATATGGTTGGCTATAGGTTAAATTTAAAAAATCCAAAAACTTTTAATGAAAAAATTCAATATCTAAAACTTTATGATTCAACTTCTTTAAAAACTCAACTTACTGACAAATTTCTTGTAAGAGATTATGTCAAAAATTGTATAGGAGAAAATTATTTAAAACCGATTTTTAATGTTTATGACAGTTATGATGAAATAAATTTTGATAACCTTCCTAATAGGTTCGTTATTAAATGTAATCACGGTTGTAAATGGCAATTTATAATAAAAGATAAAAATAGTTTTTTAAATAATACTAATCTCAAGTATTTATTAAAAAAACAATTTGCAGGTTGGATGAATCAATCTTATTGTTTTTGGTCAGGTTTAGAACTTCAGTATAAAGATATTTCTCCTAAAATTATAATTGAACAATTACTTAGAGATAATGATAATAAACTCCCTATGGAAATTGAAATTTATTGTTTTAATGGTGAACCTAAAATAATTCAAAAAATAAAATACTATGCTCCGCCTATTGTTAGCACTTATGATGATAAATTTAATAATTTAAACTTCAAATTTAAGGAGCATTATGTTTTAGAACATGAACCAGTTGATAATATCATTATAAACGCAACTTCTCTTAGTAAAAAATTAGCAAAAAATTTTAAATTAGTTAGAGTTGATTGGTTAGTTTACAATAATCAGCTTTATTTTAATGAAATGACTTTTACTCCTTTCTCAGGGTTTATTGATTTCCCAATTGAATACAAAGATTGGAATTTAAAATTAGGTAAAATGTTAAATTTAAAAGGGAACAAATAATGGAAAATAATGAAAATAACTTAGATAATACAATGGATGGAATTTCAAATGAATTACTACAAGAACTATTTGGAGATATTATAGAATTTGATAATGATTCTGTAATAGCCTATGAATCTTGTTGCGACAATGGAAAAAGTGGTGGAGGTTGTTCCGGTCCAAAATAATAGATTTAATTCTTAAACGATTTATTATTAAAATAAATAGAAAATATAGACTATGATGATAACATTACCAAATTATTTATCAACAAGGACATACAATGAAAATTTAAATAAATCTATAAGTTATATCATTGATGAATCTAAGCATATTCATTACATTTTAAAAGGTGAATTATCTAATCTTTGGAATATCATAGTTAAAACTCAAAACTACAAGCAGTTATTAAATTATGCTAATATCAATAAAATTCAATGTAATATTTCAGATTTTTTAAATGAATTAGCATATTTTAATATTATTAAAATTAAAAATATAAAAAAAATTAATAATGTTAACTTTCTCACTCAACATATCTTAGAAAATTCTCCAAATTTTGGGGTTTATAATAATTATAAATCTAAAAGTATAATATCTTTTAATAAGCTTGAGCATTTATATATGCAGTTAACGTATAATTGTAACTTAAATTGTAAACATTGCTATAATCCCAAAAATATGCAAAATTTTTATATATCTTTTAACAATGCAAAAAAAATTATTGATGAAACCGCTAATTTAGGTGTAAATACCATTACTCTTTCCGGGGGAGAATGTAGCGTTAACCAAGATTTTTTTAATATTGCAAAATATATAAGAAATAGATATATTTCTTTGAGAATTCTTACCAATGGGCAAATATTCTATGACGATAGTAACTTATTAAATCATATAATAAATTTATATCCTCATGAAGTAAAAATAAGTCTTTACAGTATGGATCCGAAAATCCATGATTATATTACCGGTATTAAAAATTCTCATTTAAAAACCATACATGTTATAAATAAACTCAGAGAAAATAACATCAATGTGACTATTAATAACATACTATTGAAAATTAATTATGACAAAAATGAAGATGTTAAAAATTACGCACAATCTATAGGTGCTTCTTATTTTTTAAGTTCAAATCGTTTTATAAAAAATATAAATAATAACAATTCTCAAATTAGATTAACTCCTAAAAAATTAGAAAAATTATATGAACAATTACCACATATCAGAATAGAAAAGACTTATAAATCTAATGATATTGTATGTCCGGCCGGGAATACAATTCTAAATGTAATGCCAAATCTTAATATCACGCCTTGTATAGATTTTAATTACATTCTTGGAAATTTTAATGAAAATTCACTTAATCAAATTTGGAATGAAGTACTACCTGATTTTAGAAAAAAATTTATAAAAAGTAATTTAAAAGAATGTTTTAAATATGATTATTGCAGTTATTGCAAATACTGCCCAACTTTTTCAATGTTTGAACAGAAAAACGGATTTCTAAAAAAATCTAAAATGTGTTGTGAAGATGCTAAAGCATACAAAAAGGCATTGGAGAACGATTAATGGGCGGAATATTTGGATATAAAAATATTAATTTAAATATTAGTGAAGTTAAATCAGAACTACTTAATAATCAATTAAATAATTTTCTTATTCAATCTGAAGATAATATCACTTTTTGTCAAGCAAGACTTGCAAAAAATTATTCATCTAATAATGATTTTGATCCAATGGTCTTAGATGGAAATATAATAGCTTTTAACGGACAAATATACAATTATAAAGAATTGCAAAAAGAATATCTTACAGATGTTCAATTGTTTTATAATTCTGACGAAGAAGTATTATTACATCTGCTTAAAATATATGGTTTAGAGATTCTTAATAAGATAAATGGTATTTTTTCTTTTGCTTATTATGAAAAGAAAACAGGTTCAATTTTTTTAGTTAATGATAGATTCGGAGTTAAGCAATTATTTTATTATAATAATGGTGATTCCTATGCTTTTTCATCATCAGAATCTATTTTAACAAAGGCTTTACATTTTCCGTTTGAATTTAATCAATCATTTGTTAATACATTATTAGTTTATAATAGTTTAGATTTTGAGAAAAAAATACTCAATAAAAATATAAAAATAGTTCATGCCGGAGAATATATTGAAATAACACAAGACAATAAAATAAAAACAAAACAATATTATACATTCAATGATTTCAATGTAAAAAGTTTAAATCTAAATTACAAAAATAAAAAAGAAATAATTGACTATTTTGAAAATCTTTTAACTGATTCAATAAGATTAAGATGTGATTCAAAAATTCCAATTGCTATGACTTTATCAGGAGGAATAGATACTTCCATAATATACACATTGATAAAAGAAAAACTCGGTTATAATATTAAAGCTTTTACATATTCAAATGAAGACAAAAATATAGACGAATATAGCAGAGTAAAAAAATTAGCTGAAAAATATAAAGATGATATAGTTAAAATTAGATATTCAAAAGATAGTTTTAAAGAAGATTATAAACAAGTACTTCTTGCTTTAAATGCCCCATGTTGTATATCAGATGCCGGTTATTATAGTGTTTACAAAAAAATTCATGAAATGGGTTATCAGATGGTTATAGAAGGACATGGTTCCGATGAAATTTTTGGATATTATAAAGGTTTCATGCTTGCAATAGGACATGCAATAAGAGAAAAAAGGTGGTTACTGGCTCTACATATTCTTAATCTTTATAAAAAGAATATAAAAAGACCACTATGTGTTGATGAAAAAAATCAAATTAAAAATTATCTGCTTCATCCTAATAAAATTGATAAAAATTTATATTTAAAATATTTGCTAAATTTAATATTATATTATAACCTTCCAAAAGTTTTAAGATATTGGGACAGAATACTTAATGCCAACTCAATTGAATTAAGGAATCCTTTTTTAGATTATAGAATTGTTGAATTTGCTCTAAATTTACCACTGGAATATAAAGTAAATAGAATAGGATACAAAGCTATACTTCGTGAAATATTAAAGAAATATAAAATAGATTTTATTTATAAGAATAACATCAAACAAGGTTTCACAACTTCAGATAAAGAAGTTATTAAGGATCAAAAAGATTATTTATTACAATTTTATGACAGTAATCGATTTAATTTAAATACTGATAATTTTGATGAACATATTTATAAAGCTTGTTCTGTTGGTTTTTTAGAAAGTTATTATAAAAACAAAAACAAATAATTGTACGAGAAAATTCATAATAAATTAATGAAAAATATTAAATTTTTTTCATTCTTATTGTAATTTTTTCAATAAATTAATAGAATATAATTTTGAAAGGTATTTAAATGGGATCAAATAATTATATAAAAATACAAAGACAAAAACTTGCGAATCAGGTTATTTCTGCATTTAATAAAAGACATTTTGAATCTTATTATGCTCAAACAAAAGAAGATGCTCTTTCTATTGCATTAAGTCTAATTTCAAAGGAAGACAAAATTGCTTGGGGCGGTTCAATGTCAATAATAGAAATAGGTCTTCTTAATCATATTATAAATAATGGTTATAATGTCATAAATAGAGATCTAGCAGTAACTGCTGAAGAAAAGGCTGAAATTTATAAACAATCTTTATTGTGTGATACATATATAATGGGGACAAATGCGATCAGCAAAACAGGAGAACTCGTAAATATTGATTGTGTCGGGAATAGAGTTGCTGCTTTGTTATATGGGCCAAAAAATGTCATTATTGTAGCAGGTATAAACAAAATTGTATCTACGTTTGATGATGCTATAAAAAGAGCCAGACAATATGCTGCTCCGATAAATATTCAAAGAGTTGCAGGCAATAACATAAAAGAAACTCCTTGCTTTTCGACAGGCTATTGCAGTGACTGTTTTTCAAAAGATTCTATTTGCTCAAACATAGTAATTACACGTCTTTGTTTCCCTGAAAAAAGAATTAAAGTTATTTTAGTTAATGAAGATTTAGGTTTCTAAAATTTTGATTGTAAAATTGGATTTTCACTTAATTCATTCAACCAATTATCTCTTGCATTTGAATCCAGTATTAAAAGTTCATATTCTGGTAGATTTCTAAAATCCTTATCAGATAATTTTTCTCTTATTTGTTTATCAACCTTTTCTATAGGGGAATAGAATCCACATTTATAATAAAACGGAATAGGGTTTTCTCCGCTTCGATAATCTGATAATCCTTCTGCATAACCTTCTTTAGCCTCAAGCCATAAATTTCCTTTTTTTCCGCAATTATAACTTTCCTGAATTGCGATTTTTATTAATTCTGTTCCTATACCTCTATATTTTTCACCTTCTAAAGTTCTTAAATGAAGAACTTTAGGGAAAGCATTTGTTTGTTCTGTTACTATAAAATCAACTTCAGGAACAACAGAAGCCGAATCCATATCTAAAAACCCAACTTCTTTTTTTCCAACAAATAATTTAAAAGAAATATAAGATCCTATTTTATCTTTTTTTACAACAGCTTTTATCTCACTACCTGTTTTTCTGTCTTTAATATATGATGTTCCAACATTTTTATAACGTCCAAAAGATGGTAAAAAATTTGCTTTTATTTGTTTTGAATTAATTTCTGGCAAAGATTTTAAATAATCTGATTTTTTTTCATTCTTAACAATATTATTTGGTGAGTTATATTCAAATAAAGAACGTCCGAGAATATTTTGAGATAAGTAACATGAACGAAATTTTGGAGTGACGATTTCAAAAGGTGAACAATTAAACGGCAACGATGAATCGGCACAAAAGTGCGACACCGGATTTAATACACTTTTTGTTTCAATATCCGATTGCATTTTACCTTTTTGATTATTAGCAAATGACAGATTACAAGAATTTCTATGCAAATATTTATTCAAGTTTAATATGGCTTGATAGTGAACAAACATTATATGAAACCTTTTTTAAGTAAAAAAACTTAAAATAAAAGATTTTGCGTTAAGAAATATTAAAAATCACTCAAGCATAGCTACAATATTTTGTAATAATTGTTTATGAGATTTTATCAATTGATTAGCCATTTCCAATTGTACTTGAGCTTGCTGATAATATGCGGTATTAGCATCGAAATCGACATTAGAAAGTTCAATCAGCCCACCTCTTACTTCACCTCTGCCTACTACAGGTTTTCCTGATTCTTCAGTTTCTATATATTGTCCATCTGCTACTTGGTATAATTTTTGAGGATTATGGAAATTAATTATTGCTACTTTATATAAAGGAGTTTTTATTTTTCCGCCATCAGCCTTTCCATACAAAATACCATCATCTTTAAATTCAAATTCTTCATATTTGCCAAGATATTTTCCATTACTTGGATCAATCCATAATTTAATGTTTGTAGTCGGTACAGAAGCAGCACCACCATCAAAGGCAGTATCAACAAAGGATTCAGCATCAATCGGTTTTGCTCCGTTCATTATTTCACCCTTATCATTCAATATATAACCTTGTACAGCCTGTCCGTCAGAACTTCTATATACCCCATCACCATCAAATTTAAATTCGCCGAGTCTTGTATATACAATTCTTCCTTTATCATTTCTTAAAACAAAATAACCGGAACCTTCTAAATATATATTTTCATCGGATGTACCGGGTGATGATTTTCCTTGTCCTACATTTCTTAAAGTATCATCCCCGACAGAACCGTTTAAAAATGTTTTAAAGGTAAATTTACGTTCCCTATAACCGGGTGTATAGACATTGACAAGATTTTCAGATATACTGGTAACCCAATCATGTGTAACTTTTTGTGTATTTAATGCATTAATAAAAGAATCACGCATTATTACTCTCCTCTATTTTTATTTTTTCTTCTGTCTTGCCTGCTATTTTGTCTATAAAACAGATCATTATATGGCAAATTTTGATTATCAAATTTTTGTTTTAATAAAGCAATATTATTTCTTAAATAATTTTCTACTTCCATACTGCCCGGAATAAACTCTGCCGTTATTTTCCCATTTTTATCTATTTTTAAAATCACGGATACATCATTATCAAATGAAATACGAACAGGTTTTTGGGTACTATGAGCTTTCTCTATTAATTCAACTAACTTATTTGTAACAACAGCAGATTTTTGAGTAACTTCCGTCTGGGCAATTTTTAATTGAATCAACTGACCAAAATTTTCATTTTCGGCAGTTGAAAGCGAAAATTGACCATCTTGAGCTAAATTTATAAAAAATTCCGCATCTTTAATATCCATTAATAAAGAATCATAATTAAAATCTGCTAATATATCAGATTCTTCTTGATTTTGGTCATTTAAATTTACTTGTCCCTGTAAAATACCGGAAAATGGCATATTTATATTTGAATTTACTTGAATATCTTCAGGTCGAAGTACAACATCATCTTTGTTATCTATTTCATGACTTAATTGGGAATTTATTTTCATTTACACCTCTTTAATCTTCGCCTTCTTCTTCTTTTTTTGCACGTGTTCTTTCAAAATATTTCTGTACTGCGACTTCAGATAACTGCTTATTTTCAATTGCACGTTCTTCTTCCAAATAGATTTCTCTTGATTTTTCTTTATGTTTTTCCATTACTTTAACTTCTTTTTCGCATTTTACAAGTTTTTCTTTTTCAATTTCCCATAATTTTACAGCTTCTTGTTTTTGCTTTTCCAATTCATCAGCCTTTTCATAAAGATGTTTAAGATATTTATCATAAGAATCCATTAATCTGAAATCTTGAGCAGTTCTCATTATTTTAATAACTCCGGCAATTTCACTATTATTTTCATCAATTATAGCTTGAATTTTATCTACTTCATTTTTTGCTTTTATTACTTCCTGAAGTTGTTCTTCTTTCTTTCTTATTCTAAAATCTAATACTTTCTGCAGTCTGTATCTAAATGGCATACTATTTCAAAAAATTAAAATTTTACATTTTTATTATGCTACATCTAATATTCTTAAAATACATCTGATTGAATGATATTTATTAATAATTAATGTAAATTTTGAAGAAGTCAAAGTTTTCATATCTTAATCAACTAGACTATATTCAATATTGATATATAATATAGGAGTATAGTTTATCTGAAAAAATATTTTTACAAATTCAGACAAATACAACACCAGTATAAATTAATATAAAAAACAGATTTATAAAGGGGAGTTTTATGCCAAGTAAATATATAGATTTTAATATAGATGCCGCACAAGGATTCGGGCTTTTTAAAAATGAAAAAGAATCAGAACTCCTTGACTATGTAAGTTCTGTAAATATATCCTGCGGATTTCATGCCGGTGATCCGTTATTAATAAGAGAGTTTTTATTAAAATGTAAAGATAAGAATATCACAATAGGTGCACATATCGGATTTAACGACATATCAGGACTTGGGTATCGTCCAATGGAGCTATCAAATGACGAAATTGAAGCAATAGTTCTATATCAAATAGGGGCACTTGCATCATTTGCAAAATCATACGGATTAACAATAGACCACGTTCGTCCGCACGGTGCTATGTATAAACTTGCAAGTGAAAACTTTAATTTTTCATTAGCCATAGCAAGAGCTATTCAAAAATTTGACAAATGGTTAATATATGTAGGTTTGGACAATGAAATTTTAGGAGATGTTGCATCTGAATCTAATATTATTATCAGTCGTGAATTATTTATCGACAAAGTTTATACACCTGAGTTCAATATAGATTGGAATTCACCCAAAATTATAAGTGATGAAGATGCATTAAACAGAATAAGAACTGTATTATTTTCATCTCAAATAAAGTTAGGGAATGGAATTTTTATGCCCGTAAAAACAGATACAATACATTTTAATACAAAGAATCCTAATATAAACAAATTACTCAAAGAAGCAAATGATATTATAAAACCTACTCCATTCAATTACAATAAGGCAGAACTTTCCGGATGGGTTTAAAGGAGAAAAGTCAGTGAAATTAAACAAACTTTTTCTTAAAATACCAAAAGATGCAGGTTGGCTGCTTCCGGGACTGGAGATTAAAAGATGGTTTCTTTTAATCATTGTCGGTGCGGTAATGGCGACTATAGGATTATGTATTATTTCAGGGTTAAGACCTTTAATAAGTTTGTACAATATTATTCAAAAAGTATCTCAAACCCTTCCACCCAATTTATTCGGCTGGATATTAATAGCTGCAGGGGCTTTACTGTTCATAATCGGCTGGCTTAATACTAATTATTCAATACTTGATGCAAATAATGAAAGAAATAGACATGCATTACTTGAAGATTTATATAGACGCCGAAAATTAAACAGAGGGCCTAAAATAGTTGCTATCGGCGGTGGAACAGGGCTATCTACGATGTTAAAGGGAATAAAAAAAATTACCAATAATATTACCGCAATAGTTACAGTAGGCGATGATGGCGGAAGTTCAGGAAAATTAAGAG
>CANPZN010000003.1 GCA_947588785.1 Candidatus Gastranaerophilales bacterium | reverse complement strand
ATTTGTTCAATTTCATATTTCATGCAGTTCCAAACACCACGAAAATCAACATCGATGGTTTTATTAAATTCTTCAAAAGTGATTTCCGCCATTGGTCGTTGAGGTGTTTGCACTCCTGCATTATTAAATGCACAATCTAAACTGCCAAATTTTTCTACAATATCTTTAACCATTGTTTGAACTTGGTTTTCATCGCTGACATCGCAAATATAAGGAGTTGCATTATAACCCGATTCTGTCAATTCTTTAATCTGCTTTGTCATATCGGCAATATCTGCCATAACAACATTAGCTCCGACACGTGCAAATTCTTGAGCTGTTGCGAGTCCGATACCTTGAGCCGCCCCTGTAATAAGCACTACTTTATTTTTAAAACAATCTTTCATTATTTTTCCTTTGCTATTTTATTGTTATATTCTATTTTATTATATAAAAATATATAATAATTTAGGAAATTTTCAAACGGACTTTTCCAAAAAAAGCAAACTACTCAATTAACTAAAGTTTAAATAAAAAAAAGGAGGAGGTGGGATTCGAACCCACGGTACGCTCGCACGTACGACGGTTTTCAAGACCGCTCCGATCAACCGCTCTGGCACTCCTCCTTGGAGTAATTCTATCTTAATAAAAAATTTTTCTTTTGTAAAGTATTAAAATCTAAATTTATTATTTTTTATGTCCTCTATTATTTTATCTATTTTCTGTTTTTCGTATTTCGATTTGCTTTTTATCATATTTAATGCTTTTTCAACTCTTTCTGCATCATAATTATTAAAAGGAAAATCTTTTACCAATTCATTAAATTCTTCATATTCTTCTCTATTAAAAAAACGTTCTAATAATTCTTTCTTTACTTCATTTGCATAAATTATCTGAAGTTCCATTGTCTTTTTTATATCCGTTATTCTTTTTGAATGCATTTTATATTTGACTAAAATCTCCGGTATAATCGATATCTTTCCGCCTGTTAATATAATTTGTTTATAAAAATCATAATCTTGAGAACATATTTTTTCAAAATCGTAATTAATTCTATTTTCTTTTACAAAATCTTTTCTATACATTATAGTTGAATGACATAAGGGATTATATATATTCATCAATAAATCTATAGTTTCACTATCATCATACATTACCCACGAAGGACGAGCCGTTTCCCCAAATGTTTCTATATATGTTCCACTTAATACTACATCTTTATTTTCTTCCATGTATTTATACTGGCACTCCAGTCTATTTTCTTTTGATATATCATCATCATCAATATGAGCAATATATTTCCCTTTCGCCAGTTCTTGGGCATAATGATAATTAAATGTACAGCCTAAATTTCTTCTTTGCTTTATATATCTGATTCTCTTATCTTTATATTTTTCTATTATTTCTTTTGTATTATCACTTGAGGCATCATCCACTATTATAAACTCAAAATCTTCAAAAGTTTGGTTTAGTATAGCTTCAATGGATTCACTTAAAATACTTCCCCTATTAAAAGTACTCATTACTACTGAAATTTTCGACATTTTATTCTTCTCTTTTTCCATAACTATAGTTTATCATAGAAAAAGAGGGGAGATTTCAATCCCCCCTTTCTTTTAATAAAGTTCCCCTAAATAATATTCTCTTTTATTGCTTTTACTGCTGCCTGAACTCTATCATCTACACATAATTTCTGCAAAATACTGCAAACATGTGCTTTCGCCGTATGTACACTAACTATTAATTCTTTTGCAATTTCAGTATTACTCTTACCATTCACTAAATGACGTAATACTTCCAGTTCTCTCTCCGTCAGTTGTGCTCTCGCATCTTGTACTTCGGTTGTCTGCAATAAAGTCACATTCTCCGGTTTCGGGAAGAAATTTAATGCTATTGATGACACCGCAGGATCAACCCAGCAAGCACCATCTGCAACATTTCTAATTACTTCCGATAATGTTTCAGGCGTTATATCTTTCAAACAATAAGCATTCGCTCCTGCACCAAGTGCTGCAATAACTTCTTCTCCTCTTTCATGTGATGTTAATATAATCACTTTTGTATTAACTGCTTTTTCTTTTACCTTTATTGTTGCTTCAAGTCCATTCATTCCCGGAAGTCCTAAATCCATTAATACTACATCCGGTTGCAATTTCTCTATTAATTTTATACCTTCATCAGCATCTTCTGCCTCCCCTACTACATTTATATGTTTATATTCATTTAATGTCGATTTCAATCCGACTCTCGTTAATTTATAATCCTCAACAATTACAATATTAACAACTTCCTTCTTTTGCATTATTTCTGTCACGGCACAGCCTTCCTCTCTGATTTTTCAAATAAAAGTTTAAATTAAAAAATATACCTATCTAACCTAGTTACAATTCCCATGTACATTTTTCATTTATTTTTACGACACTATATTAATTCAATTTTGTTATATTGGTAATTAACCTTTTGTATATTTTAAAATTATACAAATGGATAATAGATTTTTAATTTTTTCATCAAAAATCTTATAAATAGTTTCGTTTGAAATTTTTATTAATTATAAATTTTTTCCCAATTATTATTTTTTTTACAATTTTTAATATGCTTATATGTTATTTGCACACAAAAATATTGCCAAATTTAACTTTTTCAAGAAAATTTTCACAGATTCTAAGAATGTCCGAAAAAATTTCGCACTAAGTAACCGAAATTTTGGAGCGGAGTTTTTAAAAGATTAGCAACTTTACAGTTGCAACACTAGATTAAATTATATGAGTATAATTTGAAAAAAGATTACAAAATAAAAATGAGGGTCATATACTAATAAGCAGTATTTTAAGTAACTTTACGATATTATTATGATTTTTTTGCACCAATTCCCATTACATCATATAAAACAGTCTTAGCTGCATTTAATCCTAGCAAAATACCTGCGACTTTACCGATTCTTTTAAATTTTATTGCTACAGCACTTAATCCGACCAATGGTAAATTTCCTAACATCGTATCCGTAAATGCAGATACATAGCCTCTTATTCTTGTCCCTATATGAAAATATGAATATGATTGTTGAGCATCAAACCACATCTTTTTTAATCTGCACAATGTTGCACTTTCTTTATCCGAGTTCATATATTGTTTATATTGATTATAAAATCTGTTTCCTGTTCCTATTTCATCAGATACCACTGCTTTTTCTTTTCCGTTAACATGTGAATCATAAATTACTGATGCAATTGTTCCAATGCCTAATACCTTCGATGATACCGATAATGGTTTACCTGCTATCATCTTAACATTAGATCCGATTTTCGGTACTACTGCTTTTACTGTTGATATTATAGACATACATACTCCCCTTATTTAGTATCATCGGCTATTTGCTTTTTCGTTTTTACTGTATTTAATAATGACTCATTTGCCATTTTTGCTTCTTCTCCATACAATTTATCGGAAGATTGTAATTGTTGAAGTATTTTTGCCGTATTTTCATCACCGTGGGCACTGCCTGTTGCTACAGGTGTCATAGCAAGAATTCTATTAGCCGGATCACTATCTTGCAATGCTATATTTAATAATGCAGTTAATGCCGGATGATCATATCTTGAGCTATCTTCTTCAAATCTCTTTACTAATTCATTTATACCATTTCTTCTAACTGTATTATCTGCACTTCTTAAATAATTTTCAAGAGTTTTTATATAATTATCATTTATTTCTACAACTTCTTTTGTTTTTGTATTATCTGTTTCTTTTGTTTTTGAAGAAATTTCATCTTCTTTTATTGGCGTATTTGCCACTACAGAATCATTTTGAATATTTTTTGTTTCAGGTAACGGTTGAGTTTGCTGTACAATAGGTTGAGTTATACATGATCCTGCCGGATATATATATGAAGGATTCATATTCGGAGTTGAAAAACCTGCCGGATTATATATATTAATATTCACCCCTGATGCCGTTTGCGGCTGTGAGGGATTATATATTGAATTTTGTGGATATTGATATATTTGTGAAGTATACGGATTATTTTGTGAATCACTTACTATTTGCGGATTTACATATGATCCGTTATAATTAACCAATGGTGTATAATTCACATTATTATTTTTTATATTTCCAGTAGATATTTCTGCCATAAAAAACCTTACCTTCATTTATATAAAAACTTTTTATTGACAAAATATGCTATTATTTCAGATTTTTTTAAATTTTGTTACATTTTTTTACTATATCAAAGAATAATGATTTTCCATTTGTCATTACAAAGGTAGTTTTACAATTTAATCTAATGCCGCAACCTTGTGTTTGCTCTCTTGAACGCTCATCTGAGTCGTAAAGTTGCTCACCTTTTAAAACGCCACACCAAAATATCGGTTTCTTATCGTGAAATTTTCTTGGACATTCTTTTTTAATTTTCTATTTTTAAAAAAATTTTATCGCAAAATTTTTTCAGGCATTATATTATATATTTAATAAAATTAATACAATGGGGAATATATGAAAAATAAAAGTATTATTATCGGTTCTGATCATGCCGGTTTTCAATTAAAAAATAAAATTAAATCATATTTAGAAGAATTAGAATTTTCCGTAACGGATATCGGTTGTTATACTGAAGAATCGGTAGATTATCCTGTTATAGCAAAAGAATTGGTTCAAAAAATAATAAATAACGAATTTGAAAGAGGTATTTTAATTTGTGGTACAGGAATCGGTATGAGCATTTGTGCTAACAGGTTTAAAAATATCAGAGCTGTTGTTTGCTCAGATACTACTTCTGCTAAATACTCCAGATTACACAATAACTCAAATGTATTATGTTTTGGAGCAAGAATTGTAGGAGAATCTCTTGCTAAAGATATATGTAATATTTGGATTAATACAGAATTTGAAGGAAACAGGCATCAAAAAAGATTAAATCTTATTGATTAATATTCTCAGCTTCAGATATTATAGAAACAGCCTCTTCTACAGAATTTGATATAGGAATAATATCCTCTAAGTACGCAAAAGATAATGCTTCCTGAATACAAGTAGGAGGATTAATAATGATAAAACGACCTTTATTTTCCGTACATATTTTATATATTTCCGAAAAGAAATTTGCATTTTCTTCATCAAATGAAGTTATTTCTTTCAAATCGAACAATACATGCTTTACACCCGTATAAAAAGAGAAATTTATATTTTTAACTATTGATTCAAAAACTTTATTATCAAAACGTTTTATTATAAATGACGCTATATCATTATTTATTACATATCTTGTAAATGCCATATTTTTATCATTTTGAAAAGATGTACTTAAATATTTTAATAATTTTAAATGCCAGTTTTTATCTTTTTGAATATAGAAATCTGCACCTTTTTCATAACATTTTTCTATCAATGTGGAATCATCAGTTCCTGATATTACTATAATTTTTGTATAGTGATTCAATTCAACTCTTTTCTTTACCGCTTCGTCTATTAATTCAAAGCCATCAGAGCTATCAGGAATAAATAAATCAAGTATTATGCAATCATAATGAACTTTATTAAGTTCTGCTATAGTTTCATCTTTATGTCTTGTAACAACAGGATTAATTCCGATCTTTTTTAATATTGTTGATAATTGATAAATAGATAATTCTAAGTCATCGGCGATTAAAACTTTTTTATCTTCAAGAGAATCTACCTTTACTCCGACAGAAAAAGAATATATTTTTCTTTCAATTTTGATTAATGCTTCCGATATATCTTCCAAGGTCACGTTTTCTTTTTTTTCCATAGAAGCCAGTTCAAAAATTTTATTAATTTGTTCATCTGTAATATTCATATAATTTCTTCACACTTAATACTTAACTAATAAACCCATACTATTTTTTAGTATAATTTTGACTACGTTAATTCTAAGACAACATCATATATTTATTAAACCATTTGATTTACTTTTTAGCAAGTAATTAAGTTATATTTCATAAAATTACTCCATTTAGTTTAAAATTAGTGACAAAAATAATATTTTAATGTTTTAATGTATATGTAGTTAGGAATAAAAATTAGTTGAAAGTTTATTGAACATGAGGAAAAAGTTATTTATTTTTTTGTTTGTTTTTGTGTTATTTTCCCTACAAGCATTTGCCGTGCAAAAGTATAACAACTTATCTAAAATTATGATAGATCCAATTCAAAATGGTAAATTAACCATGAATCTGTTTTTCGATTCTTCTTTTGAAGGAAATGCTTTTTTAAATAAAAATGATAAAAACTCTTATTCTATTTATGTTCCTGATACAATTGCAGATCAAAATCATGTCAAACTTATATATAAAAACGGTAAAGATAAAAAATTAGTTAAAATTTCCCTTGAAGAAAAACCATATGTAAAAGAAGGAAAAGAAGAATCTTATTTAAAAATATCTTTAAATTTAAAAGATGATTATTCTATTAAGTTAATAAAAAAGACCACTGATGAAGACACAACTTTACCGGATAAAAAATTTAATTTCTTTTCTTTAATTATAATTTTACTTTTTGCTTTAATTATTTTCGTTGGAAATAAATTATTTGTAATTCTAAAAAAGACAAAGACATATAAAAGTAATATATATATGCCTGACAAAAACAAAATTAAACAAGAGAAAATTTCAACACCTAATAAAGTAGAAGAAAAACCGGCTGATAAACCTGAAATGCTTAAAAAAGAGCAAGTTCAAGCTCCGGTTAAAGAATTTTCTTGTTTTGATATACCAAAAATTACACATAAACAAAAAAATAAATCTTTTGCCAGAAATCTAACTAAAAATACAATAAGATTAGTCAAAGATGACAGAAAAAAAGCTACTAATCCAATAAAAATATCAAGATATGACGAATCAAAAGAATTAGATCTTCCTTATGCTGAAAAAAATGAGCAACAGAATACAACAAAAAATGATAATATATGTACTATTTTATCAATACTAAATATTACTCCGCATAAAGGTTTTTATCTGTCATCAGAAAATAATAATTTAATATTATATGGTTTTATAAATGAAGATAAATTCCTGCTTAAAACATTTAGTGATTTATCTAATATAAATTTACAGGCAAGATTATATGATAAAGAAGATGGTAAAGAAGTATATATATTAAGGTTAGATACTTATAAAGCTATGATTGAAGTATCTGAAGCAGGAATTAGAGAACTTGCTATTTTATAAAATGAAAAAAAATTTTTTATGTTTTATTATTTTAATATTTAGTTTTCTTTTATTTTCTTACAATAGTAAATCTAATACAGATATAATAAATTTAAAATTTTCAACTTGGGGTTCTCAATCAGAAATTATTATTTTAAAAGAATTAATCTTGGAATATGAAAAAAATAACCCTAATATAAAAATCGAGTTAATTCATATTCCGCAGAATTACTTTCAAAAAATACATTTATTATTTGCTTCAAATTTACAAAGTGACATTGTTTTTATAAATAATCTTTATGCACCAATGTATATAAAAGCTAACCTTTTAGAAGATCTTTCAAAATATAATATAAATAAAAATAATTATTTTGATGAAGCACTACAATGTTTTTCTTCAAATAACAAATTATATGCAATTCCAAGAGATATTTCCGCACTTGTAATTTACTATAATAAAAATATTTTTAAAGAAAATAACATATTAAATCCAAAAATAGACAATATTTATCAACTTAGAAATATTGCAAAAAAATTAACCGATAAAAATCATTTCGGATTAAATTTTGAGGAAAATTCACTATATTGGGCATACTTTTTAGCTTCTAACGGAGGTGGAATTCTTTCTGATAATAAAAAAAATTTAATCTTGGATTCAAAAGAAAGTAAAGAAGCTATAAATTTATACAAGGAAATGCTTTATAAAGACAAATCTATGCCTTCAAAATCCCAAATAGGAAGTATGACAACTGCTCAAATGTTTATTAATCAAAAATTAGCAATGTATATCAGCGGAAGATGGATGTTCCCTAAATTTCAAGAAACAATTCATTTTAATTGGGATATTATGCCATTTCCGGCAAGTGATAAAAATAAAGTTTATATTGATTCTTCAGGATGGGCAATCTCAAGAAATTCAAAACATAAACAAGAAGCCCTTCAATTCATTACTTTTCTTTCTTCTGAAGATTCCATTAATAAATTAACTAAAACCGGGTTAATTATTCCCGCATTAAAAAGTTCTTGCAATAAAATACATAATTCTTCTCAAAATTCTCAAATTTTTATAGATCTGATGAAATATTCTAAACCTACTCCGGTCAACGAAAATTACAGTTTTATTAATGATATAATCAATGAAAAAATTCAAACCTTTTTCAACTCTAATTATACTTTTGATGAAATTTTTAATGAAAAAACAAAACATAAAATAGAAAGTCTATTATGAAAAATCAAATTTTTAATAAACTTTTTCAACTTGAAAACAATAATACAAATATTAGAAAAGAACTACTGGCAGGATTTACCACTTTTTTTACAATGTCATATCTATTAATATTGAGTCCAAAAATATTGGCAAATACAGGATTAAATTTTGATATACTTATTTCAATTACCGCAATAACAGTATTTATATGCTGCCTGCTTATGGGGTTCATTGCAAACAAACCTTTTGCAACAGGCCCTTTTCTCGGCGATAGTGCATTTATTTCTTATACCTTAGTACTAACTATGGGAATAAGTATCAATAAAATTTTTGCTTCTATTTTCATATCAGGAATTTTATTATTTATTTTTAGCATTAGCAATATACGAATAAAATTTATTAATTTAATTCCTAATTCTCTTAAATTGGCATATTGTATTGGTTTAGGGTTGTTTTTTATATCTATTTCTCTTAGAGATATCGGAATAATTAAATATTCTCATAAATTAATTCCTGTTGAATGCGGCAATTTAATTACCGCACCTGTTATACTCGGAATTTTTTGTTTTATCATTTTAATATCACTTATCAAACATAAAATTCAAGGTGCGGTTATAATTTCAATTTTAGCTACTACTATAATTGGAATATTAATAGGCGACGTTAAATTTCCGGATACAATAATATCAATACCGCATAATTTGTCGAATTCCTTATTTCAATTGGACTTTAACGGATTATTTACAAAAGAATTTATACCAATATTTTTTGTATTATTTATACTAATCAACATAGGTACATCAGGTTCACTTATCAGTTTAATGTATAACGAAAATAATACTAATTTTAACAAACCGATGATTGTTGATTCATTATCCGTAATTATTTCTCCAATATTGGGAACAACAACATCAGGTGCTTTTATGGACTCAATGACAGGAATACAAGCAGGAGGAAGAACAGGTTTAACAGCCATTGTATGCGGTGTACTATTTTTTCTGGGTTTATTTTTTTCTCCGATGATCAGTATTATTCCTTCATATGCTTATGCCCCGGCCTTATTATATGTTGGACTATTATTAATTTCATTAACAAAAGAACTTGATTTCTCTGATATTTCTGAATATTCAACTGTTTTTGTTACAATTTCAATTATGATTTTTACCAATAATATTGGTATAGGAATTATGACAGGCTTTTTCATTTGGCCTATATTAAAACTTATGTGCGGGCAATTAAAAAAAACAAATGTTATTAATTGGATTTTATGCCTATCTTCAATAATATTCTTTATTGCTTATCCATATAACTTATAGGTTAATAAGTAAAATAATATTAAATTTTTTTCGTCTGTTTATAAAATTAAAAAATGTTTTCATTTCATACTCCATATATATATAAAATATATATAATTATATAAATTGCCTTAAATATTTGAATTTAATAAATTTTGTAACAAAATTTATATATTTCCATTATTTAAATAAAGAAAATCAAATTCATTCCGATATAAATTAATATATGAAAAAATTTTATCAATAGAAATAGGCGTAAAGCAATTATCTGTTTGAAATAAAAATTTATTAAACATTATCTTTCCTAAAATTAAAATTTAGAATAAAAAACATTCTGTTTTCAAGTCGGTATATATTAAAAATCAGTAATTTATAAGAAATAAAAATTTAAGGTTTTTAAAAGTAAAGGAGTTTCTATGATTTTAGAATCAAAAGATTTAGAAAAAGAAATAGACCATATAGATATTGAAAATTTTAATGAATTACAATTTATATCATTAGATCAAAATAATATAAAAAATTCAAAAATATTAATAACGGAATCCGAATTTTTTAAAATTATAGGTGTCAATAAAAAAGGAATATACAAAAATGCAGGGAAATATCAAGAAAGTTTATATGATAACTATAAAAAAGCACTGAAAGAAAATGACAAAGGATACATATCAGATATATTAATAAAAGCTATAATATTTAAAGGTCATGAAAATCTAATAAAAATTTTAATGAAAAATAAAGAATTTATGAAAAAATGGCATTCTAATTGCGGCAGAATAAGTCCTATGACAATATTAAAAAATACAGGAAGCATAAGAAAAATTGAAATTATAAAAGAGTTAATATAAAAAGTTTTGAATAATTTTAATTGAAAAAGAAAAAGTGATATAATTTTTTCATTAAAAAAGAATTTATTAATATGAAAAAGTTATATTCTGAAAAAGTATTATTTATAATATTTTTAATATTATTCTGCCTGGGGATGAGCTGTGTAAGTAACAGAGTTGATAATGATTTATGGGCAAGACTTATTGCCGGCGGACATATAGTTGAGAAATTAAGTATTCTCAAATATGATATTTTTTCTTATACAAAAACTCATTTGTGGTACGACCATGAATGGGGGGCAAGTGTATTTTTTTATCTTGTTTTTAAATATTTTTCAGATAGCGGTTTAATTATATTTAAGGGTATTTTAACTACAATTACAATTCTGTTATGTTATAAAACAGTTGAATTAAGGCAACCGAAATCCACACATTCTTATAATATAATATATTATGCCGTAATGTTTTTAGCGGTTTATAAATCTTTAGGCCCTGATATAAGATGTCTTTTATTTACTTGTTTATTTTTTGCATTATTTTTGTATTTATTAGAAAGTGTTCGACAGGGTAAAACCTTAAATTTAATATTTTTACCTATAATAATGTTATTTTGGTGCAATATACATGGCGGATGTATAAGCGGTTTAGGTTTATTAATAATATATATTGCGGGAGAATTTTTAAATAAAAAACCCATAAAAAACTATTTAATTACTTTATTCTTTTGTTTAGCAGTTTTATTTATTAATCCTTACGGATATGAATATGTGAAATTTTTATTTAAAGCTGCACTAATGAACAGGGAATATATAACAGAATGGTCAAGCCCATTTTGTAAATATTATTTAAACCAATATTTACACTTTAAATTTTATTTTATTCTTATGCTCATTACACAAATAATTTATCTGATAAAATCTAAGACAAATTATAATAAACTTGACAAAACAAAGATATTAATTATACTTACGGTAACTTATTTGTCTATAACTCATTTAAGACACCAATCATTCTTTGTTTTTACTGCAGGAACATTATTATATGACGAATTTTATTCAATATTTAATTCTATTATGATTTTTATATCAAACAGATTAAATATTAAACAAGCTGATACTATAAGCAGTATAAAACTTTTTAAAGAAATATTAGTATATTGTACAATTTTTCTTTTAGCATATCCGCCTTTAGCAAAAGAAAATAAATTAATAAAAATAACGGAATCAGGATATCCAAGATTTGCAATTGAATTTATAAAAATAAATAAAATACATGGAAATTTATTTATTAATTTTGATTGGGGAAGTTATGCAGCATATAAACTATATCCAAATAATTTAATAGTTATGGATGGAAGATATGAAGAAGTTTATGATCCTTCTTTATTAATAGAATTAAAGAATTTTCATCTTGTAAGAAATGATTGGTATAAAATTATAAGAGATTATAAAACAGATGTAATGATATTAGAAAAAAAATATCCTGTTTTTAATGTAATGTTAAACCATCCGGACTGGATACTTGTTTTTGAAAATAATTTATCCGGAGTTTTTGTGCCTATAGATAAAATTAAAGATAAATATATTTTACCTAAAGTTGATGATATTTATTACGATTTAACCAAATTTAATACAAACATAAAATTTATAAAATCTAATGGGAATATTTCCCATTAGATTTTATGTAGTTATATTATCGGAGAATATTTCGCCGGTTCTACCGTAAGCGAAATTTTGGAGTAATTATTTTAAAAAGTTACAAAGCGAAGTACGAGTACCTTTACGGTTGCGATATCAGTTTAAATATATTATTCAGTATCAGTTTTTACGGCTGAAGCAAAAATATCTGCAAACATTGGCATTAATATTTCTTGTTCAGATTTATTACATGTTGATCTGATATAATTAACAGTAGTTTCAATATTACCTTGGAATGCCCATACTACTAAAGCTTGTGCGGAATCTACATCAGAAATATTTCCACTTCTAAAATCATTCATAACATTATTCATACACTCCATAGAACCCGGGTATCCATATTGATTTTCCCATACTTGAAGTGCGGAAGGATTATTTGCCGTATAATTTTCAAGAATTTCATTTTCAACTCTTTGATTTGTACTTGAATCTGTTAATAATATATCAAAGAATTCTTCAAATTTTGTTGTTTCTGTACCATTTTTATATAATTGTTGAATTGTTCTTGCTGTATCAAAATTATCATTTAGAATTTGTTTTTCTTCATTATTTGCTTTTTTATAAACATCTAAAAGTGAATTTATAAATTCATCATCCAACAAATTTAAGAAATCAGAATCCGTTAAATCAGCATATTCTACATATTTATCTTTTAGAGTTGACAAATCTTGTATTGAATATTTATTTTCATCATTAGAAATTGAATCAGACATTTCCGAGAATAAATTTTCAAAATAATTATTAGAATATAAATTTGCTTTTAATGAAACATTTAAATCCGGATCCAAAGAAGAAACATATTTAACAAGTTTAAATTTATCTTCAATTGGAACATCTGAATTATAGAATGCGTTATCCAATTGTTCTAAAATTAAATTTTGAATACGATTATCTTTTAAATCAACTCCGCTTACATTTACAATACTATCTATTTGATTTAAATAGTCTACAGCTTTTGAATCTTGAGATATGTCACCATCCCAATCACGTTCATCGGATATTGCAGGATCTGTAGTATTATCATCACCTGTTTCAGAACTGCCAGATACGCTGCTTGGATCTGTCGTATTATCGTCACCTATTTCAGAACTGCCTGATACGCTGCTTGGGTCTGTCGTATTATCGTCACCTGTTTCAGAACTGCCTGATACGCTGCTCGGATCTGTCGTATTATCGTCACCTGTTTCAGAACTGCCTGATACGCTGCTTGGGTCTGTCGTGTTATCGTCACCTATTTCAGAACTGCCAGATACGCTGCTTGGGTCTGTCGTATTATCGTCACCTGTTTCAGAACTGCCAGATACGCTGCTCGGATCTGTTGTATTATCGTCACCTGTTTCAGAACTGCCAGATACGCTGCTTGGGTCTGTCGTGTTATCGTCACCTATTTCAGAACTGCCTGATACGCTGCTTGGGTCTGTCGTGTTATCGTCACCTATTTCTGTCTGTTTTTCTTCTCCCGGCTTCATTGAAGCATCAGATATAGAATCAGATATAGTTCCTTGTTCTTTTAATTTTTCAATTGCTTGTTCTCTTGTATAACCAAAATTATCTACAAAATATGAAATAGATTTCTCATCTTCGTCACTATATATTTCATAAGAATTTATCAACTGTTTTGCTTCATCATCACTAATTACCCCGTCTTCATTTAATATATTAATTACATTTTCAGGAGTTTCTAATGAATCATTATCGTTCAAGTTTATAGAATCATCTATAAGTGATTTATAAGTTTCAAGTTCCGTCTCGGATAAAGATCCCGAACTTGTTGAATTAGAATTATTTGAAGAACCTAAATAATTATCATTATAATAATTTTCTACATCATTATATAAATTATAATTTAATTCATCTTTAAGTTCATCTAAAGTTACATCTCCTGAAGCAACAGCAGCTGCAATATCAGAAGCTGACATTGAATTATAATCACTTGATTGTGATTCATTTGATTCATTATCCGATTCTTCAGTTTCAGAATCATCTTCTGCAACAGTTAAAGAAGATTGTTCATCAACATCTTCATCACTTTCTGTTTTTAAATCAATATCACTTGATGTAGATTCTTCAGATATATCTAAATTATGAAATAAAGCATAAGATGTAAATGAATCGGATTCACTTGTATTCGCCGTCAATTTAGATAATTCTTCATATGATAAATATTCATCTTCATCTTTTGCGTCATTTGATGTAGTATTCAAAACATCAAATAAAATATTTACATCATCCGCTAATTGTGAAGAATTACCGCCTGTTGCTTCAGTTACAATTTGTAGAAATTGAGTTCTATCCAAATTTGTATTTTCATCAAGTTCAAATATACTATTGTGATCCCAATCATTTCCAATTGCACTTTTAATATTTGAGAAAGCAGTCTGAACATCACTTCGACTTACTCCGGATGTTTTCTTCAAATATAAATCTACATATGAATCCATATCTGACATAATCTTATTTCCTTGTCTTTTTCCTTATATTTATAATCGGATTTTTTTTAAAAAACTTTAATAATCAGCTATACTTCTCCGTCTAATAAATTCATTAATATTGGGAGATATGTTTCTTGATTAAATCTGGATAATTCCCTAAATGTTTTAATAATAGTTTCATCATCATTTTTACATGCTTTATTTATTAAATACAAAGCTAATTCAGGATCGTTTATATCACCTTCATTAACAGCATTCAATATTTTTTCTATAGAATCTTGTGCGGAAGTACCTATATATTTTTCAATGTTTTCATCAAGATCAGCTTTTTCATGCGTTTCTAACATTTTTTCTTCTGAATAATCTACAGTTCCAAATTCGTTTTTTAAAGAATATATTTGAGTTAATAATTCTGTTTCTTTTTCATCTGAAAAATTATATTGAATTTGCAATGCAAGATTATCAATATCTATTATGTTTTCATTTATATATTCAAAATCTTCTTTTGAATCGGCTTTTTCTTTAAACAACATTAATTGTGCTTCATATAGCCCTTGTCTGTCATTTATAAATATAGATCCATTTCCTTGTATTTCTGAATATAAATCTTGAAATTCTTTAGCGTCAGTTAGTGTATATTGATCATTTGAAGCAATCTCTTTTAAAGAATCTACAAAAAATGAATCATTATTTAATAAATAATCTCTTACATTTCCCGGAGCAGACTTATAGGCCATATATAATAGCTTAGATCTATCTTCAATTGAAACATTTTCATCTGAAAGCATGTTTGAAAGCTCTGAAAAATCCCAGGCAATATCATCCATTTGCTGTGCATAATTATTTACATTTTCATTGTCGGAATCAATTGCTCCGGAGAACTTATCTCTTGATACAAGTTCAGGTGCAACTTCAGTTTTTCCTTCATACAGATTCATTAATATAGGCAAATATAATTCTTGTTCGTTTGCAGGAAGTTCTCTGATAGAATCTATGATATTTTTTGGATGTATTCCATGTTCATTTAATAATGCAATAGCTTTTGCAGGATCATCTATAGAACCATCTATTACATCACCTAATATCTTTTTTACCGAGTCTGAAACATTTTCACCTTCATATTTCTTTATTTCATCATCTGAAAGTTCTACACTGCTATAATCAACATTTGTAAATTCATTTGCTGCTTTCAATAAACGTGTCAACATTTCCGTTTCTTCTTTTTTAGAAAACGTTTGTTGAATTTCAGAAGTAAGATCTGAAAGTGCAGGAACAAAATTTTCACTTAACAATGCAAAATCTTCTTTATTGTCAACTTTGTCATATAAGTTCAAAACTTCTTCTAAATAATTGCTCTTCCAATCATCAGGAAGTTCATTACTACCTTTCATTTCAAAATATAAATTTTGTAAATCTATTGCATCTTGTATTGTATAATCATCATCTTGTGATATTTTATCTAATGAATCAACAAGAAATGGATCTAATTGTCCTTTCGCTGCTTCAGGATTTAATTCATTAGCTTTTTGAAGTAATTTTGCTTTATCTTCAATAGAAATTTCATCATTTTGGAATATTTCACCCATTTTTTTATTCAACAACAATGAATCAGAGGCTATATTTTCAATAGTTTCTTCATATTGTTTTGCAAGGGCATGTTCTTCATCATCAGGAATTTCTCCGGCAAATTTTGAATCTGAATTTTCTACAGTTCCCGATTCTTCTTCATTGATATCAGATTCACCTTCATTGATATCAGATTCACCTTCATTTATATCAGATCCACCCTCTTCGTATTCCAATATTTCCGTTTCACCGGCATATAAATTTGTTAATATCGGTAATATTTCTTTTTTGCCATCTTCACCAATTTCATCTAATGCAGTCATTATTTCTTCCGCAGATCCGCCTGCTTCATTAATTAAATATAACGCTGTTTCGGGTGATGTTATATCACCACTTTTTATGGCGTCAATAACATTTGAAATAGATTCGGATGGAGAACCTTCAACAATATATTGTTCTTCAAGTTCTTCTTTTGTCCCATCAGCTTCATTTGGTTCTGAATAATCGACCTTACTAAACTCACTGGCAGTTTCCAAAATTTTCGTTAAATGTTCATTTGCTTCATCTGAATCTAATACACTTTGTACTTCTGTTGCCAACTCACTAAGTTGCATTGTATTTTCTTGCAAATATTCAAAATCTTCAGCATTGTCAACCTTATCAAATAATTTTACATATGCTCTAACAGTATCAGCTTGATTTGTATCGCTAATTTCACCATTACCTTGAATATCAGCATATAAGTCTTTAAAATATACAAAATCTTGAATTGTATAATCATCATTTTCAGCAATAGTATTTACTGAGTCAACAAAGAAAGAATCATCTTCAGCTAAATAATCTTCTACAACAGATCCGTCTTGATCTTTTGCTTTTTGTAATAATTTTGTTTTATCTTCTATAGAAATATCTTCATTTCCAAGCATTTCACTAAGTTTTTGTTTATCTTGAGCTATTTCACTAATATTATCTTCATACTCTTTTGCAGCTTCATGTTCTTCGGGGATTTCTCCAGTAAATTTTTCTTCTGCTGCAGCTTCTTTTGCTTCACTATCTAATTCTTCTTCTGCTTCAATTATTCCTGCTTCTTCAAATGCCTGTTTTATTTCTTCTTCCGTAGGTAATTGAATTTTATCTGTTGTATATATTAAATCCGGATCTTCTATATTATTTTTCTCAGCTACTAAATTTACAGCAACATTCATTGCATCTGGACTAACTTCTGTTAATCCGAAAGAATTTTCAAAATCATATGAATGATCAATTATACCTGATAAATAACTATTTTTTGAAAGATCATTAGAATCCCATTGTTCTACATCTACATAATAATTTCCATTTTCATCAACTTTAATTCTGGGATCATCTTTATATACATCCGGCAGATCAGTTAAAACCCCATTTTCATCTCTTTCTGCATCTACATTTTCAGCTCCTAATTCATTTTTTGTATTATTTAATGAAGGATCATCAACTCCGTCAATATCATCAGTTTCTTCTGTTTTTTCTTCCTCTGATTGAGTAGTCACAATTTGATTATTAATTTCATTTACATATTCTTGCATTTCATTAACTTGCTCTGCTAAAGCTTCATGAATAGCTCTTTTATCTGCTTCATATTGCTTTTCACTGTCTCTATAGTCAGATTGTAAAGTATCAATTTCTGCTGCCGGACTTGAAGGATCATCTTTTGCAATTTCAGCACACAATTGATTAATGTTATCTTCAATTTCAGATAACTCTGATTTCATTGCATCTAGTTCAGTTTGTTTAACTTCCAAATCTTGTCTTAAAGATTCTATACCAGCTTCTTCTGTTTCAATAGTTTCATTTAAAGTTTCCTTTTTATCTTCTAATTCTTGTTTCTGTGCTTCATACTCCTGTAAAGCAGCATTGTACGCTTCAGTATCAACAACAGTTTCACCATCTTCATTCTGTTTTTGATAATCACTTTCACTAGGTTGTACCAAGCCTGCTAGCTGACTTTCGACATCAGAAAGATTAGATTTTGCTTCTGAAACAATAGTTTCTCTTTCAGAAATTTGATTATTAGTACTATCAATTTCTGATTCTTTATTTGAAATATCAGATTCTTTTTGTGATCTATCATTCTTTAAATCTTGAATATTTTTTTCTTGTTCATTGACCTTTATTGTTTTATCACTTTCAATTTGATCTAATTGATTTTCATAGGCTGTTTTTGCCTCATCTAAAGCATTTTTTTCTTGATTTAGATATTCATTATTTCCCGAATTTAGATCACTTAATGCTTGTCTTTTTTCAGCTAATGTAGAATTAGCCGTATTTTTTTCACTTTGCAAAGAAGATAAATCAAGAGAAGATAAATCTTTTTTACTATAATCTAAAGGAGGTATTGAAGAAGATGCTCCGGTGCTAGCTGATGGCAAACTTGCTCTATAATTATTTGCAGAAGCCGAAATATCCGAATTTACAGGAGTAGTTGATGAAGGTGTTGATTGATCAAAGTAACCGCCCAGAGAATTAGTAACATCATCTTTTACTATATCTTCTGATTCTCCGCTATATTTGCCCAAAGCCTCTGAAAGATCTGCAAACTCGTCTTCAAGTTGAGAATACTTATTTGTTAAAACATCCGTAAATTCATCAACCGTGGCGACTCCATCTTCCCCGGCGGCTTCTTCAAATAATGAAATAATTTCATTTTGATCTAATGTTACGCCACTATTCTTAATTTTATTTAAAATTCCGGTAAAAAGACTTAAATCACCATTTACATTTCCTGGCATAAATATACTCCTTTTCACAACACTTGCTATATTTATCGGAATATATTTATATTTCTTTAATCTTTAAATATTATTTGAAATTTATCTTTACAAATTTTTACAATTATGCAATTTCTTGACGATTATCACTAATAGTCCAGCATTTTTTTGAACATACAGCAGAACAAATCCCACATCCTATACATTTTTCAGGATTAGATTTATAAATTTTATCATTTTCTTCAATAGCCGATTGCGGGCAATTATTAATACATATTTTACAATTTATACAATTTTCAGCATTCCAAGAAGGAATATGAAATCTTCCTTCACCCGGAGATGGAATTGGAAATACTTTAAAATCATCCCGAACAAAATCACTAAAAATTCCATCTTTCACCCAAACTTTTTCTTTAAATTCAGAAACTGACATTTTTTTTGTATTATCATTCTTTGTACACGGAATAATTTTTTTCCAATCTAAAAAATTTGATAATGAAGTATACAAATCAAGTTTGTTTATTTTGTTTAAAAATTCTTTTAATCCTGAATTTAAGAAATTAATATCATTTTCATCTAAATTAACAATCTTTACACATTCGGCAATATCTTGAATTTTACCTCTAACGTAGATTACGCCGCCAACCATACCGACACAAGAACGATTACCTAATACAGAAGAAAATTCATCACAATCATAACCACATACAACGGCAATACCACCACCCATAAACTCAAAACTAAATGAACCAGTATTTTTTAGAACCCAAAATTCAGGTGATTCAAATTTTGGATCATGTTTCATTAATGCACCTGATCTTGTACCGACTCTGCCTGAAACATATATTTTTCCGCCTGCTGCACAATGTGCTGCGGTATCTCCGCAATCTCCATCTACAATTATTTCGGCACCTGAATTTAACCATCCGACATCTGCAGGAGCTGAACCCTCAACAAAAATATCGGTTCCTTTTAACGCCATTGCTCCTACTCGCTGTCCGGGATTTCTTAACAGGAAATGTAAAGACTGAGCTCTGTCTTTTGCCCATACCGACCCACCGATATTATGCTGTCCGCACGCATTAATTTCAAAATCAGTATATCCTTCTTCTACTTTTGCTGTTATCAATTGAAGGAGTTCTTGGGTAGACATCCTTTTATTTTCATTTAATGTTTGAATACTATACTTTTTCATTTCCTAACTTCCGTGTCATTAACATACATATTGTATATCCAGTCTGTTTGAAACATGCTTATCTACAGTGATAAGGGCATCAGAACGTCCGATTGGTATTGTTGAATTTCCAACAGGGCCCATTAATTTTTTTAATTCAATATCGGTAGCTATAAAATAATTTACTATATTTTGAGCTACTTTATCTATATCCAGTCTTTTTGTTAAACAAACATCTTGAGTTGCAATTCCTGCAGGACATAGCCCGGTATTACAAGAATTACATTTTCCGGTATCATTACCGACACAACCTGCAATTTCCAACAGAAGCCTGCCTGTAAATACTCCGTTAGCACCTAAGCATATTAATTTAAATGCATCAGCAGCAAAACTTCCTGTTTGTCCCAATCCTCCACCTGCAAATAAAGGTATTTCACCTTGTCGACCTTGATGTACTGCTGCTAAATAACAATCTCTTAATTTGGAAGTTATCGGATGTCCTGTATGATTTAATGAAATTTCATGAGCAGCCCCTGTTCCGGCGGCTAAACCATCAATAAAAAATCCGCCAACAATATTATACGGATCACGAAGTAAATTATTATATACTGAAACACTTGTCACTGAAGCCGCTACTTTTATTGCAACAGGTACTCTAAAATTAAATGCGGCATTCATTGAAAGAAACATTTTTTGAACGCTTTCTTCAATAGAATACAAACCTTGATGTGTAGGCGGACTTAACAAATCAGCTCTCGGTACTCCACGAATTTCCTGAACATATCTGGCAACTTTGCTTGCCATTAATAATCCCCCATCACCCGGTTTTGCACCTTGCCCTATTTTTATTAATATTCCTGCAGGATCTTCTGTCATTTCTGGCATTGCTTGTACTATTCTATTCCAGCCGAAATGTCCTGAAGCAATTTGTAATATCATGTATTTTACAAATCTTGATTTTAAAAGTTTTACAGGAATACCGCCTTCTCCTGTACACATCCTTACAGGCATTCCCATTACTTCATTTAAATATGCCGTCGCTATTGCCATAGCTTCCCACATTCTCCAAGATACTGCTCCGATTGACATATCTCCCATTAATATCGGATATATCCATCTGTTTGGTGGTAATTGCACTGTAGATTCAACTTTTCCGTCTTTTACACAAAAATTCAGTTTATCAGCTGATAAAATTCTTCCAAACGGAGTTCTTAATTCAAATTTATGACGGGCTGCATCCAGTGACGGATCTGTCATTTGAGAAATCCTTCCGATTTTTATTTTATCTAATGTACGCCCTTCTGTATTTAAATTTGATCTTCCGCCTTTTTTCAGAGAATCTGCTTTCTCTGCCCTATATCTCACTGAATATCGGTCATTTTCATTCCTGACTGCTTTAATAGCACCGTTAGGACATACTCTTGAACACATTCCACACCCTCTACAGGCGTGTTCAAAAGAAATTTGTTGTTTTATTACAAGTAATTTTTCAAAAGATGGTTTTTGCAATCCGCCGGATAAGCGTCTTCTAGTTTCGACTACAGGCTTGATAGCTCCAAATGAGCATACTGCCGTACACTTTCCGCATTGAATACATTTTGTTTCATCATATTCTATTATCCAAGGTAAATCATCCAAATGTAATTGATTTATATTTACTGCTGCCATCTTTCCACCGTCAAATCATTATTTATTATTATTGTTTCTCTTTCATTCGGATATATATCTTTGCTCATATCTCTTTCTTGCAGTACATCATTTATACCGGTAACTTCTGATGTCATTATAACAGTATCAGCTGTTTGACCTATTACAACAGGTCTTAATTTCTTGGAATCACATACACATAGCAATTCTCCCTCAGGAAGTACTCCTAATATTGTATTAGGCCCATTAATTTCCAAATGAGCCAGTGATGCCTTAATTCTTAACAAAATATCCTTATCCGATCTTTTTTCAATTTCTTCATATGGAAGCGGAGTTATAGTATGTTTATAATACTGAATAGGCCATTTTAGTATTTTATTAATATAATGCAGGGTATATAAAAAGCATTGTGAATCTGATTCAAACCCTATATAACCTTTATACAAAGATTGTTGATAATCTCTGTTTTTTTCAAAAAATGTATTTTCTCCGTTTGCTAAAACCGTATAACCTTCAAGGAAAAAAGGATGTGCTGCATATCTTACTATATCATAATTTGTATTTTGCCGACATTGTGCAGTTATAATCTTGGCACACAATTCATCATTTTCCTGCCATAGCCCAAAATACGTTCCAATATCTTTTGGACTCCCTATTTCTTTTAATGTTAAAACATCAGGCCAAAATGAATAAATATAACCTGCATTATCTTTTTCCAATTCTCGACGTAAGAACAGCCCTGTTTCCACAAGTAGTTCTTCTTTTTCTTCTTTTGTGGCATATTTATGACTTTTGGGATATTGAAAAGCCTCAAATATATAGTTGGGCATTGGCTCAATTTTTAACCCTTTTTCATGATTAATTTCCGGAGACCATTGTAGTACACGGGTAAAACCCAAATTATGTAATATATCTTCAGCACGTCTACTGCCTTCTACAGTTGCTGCCATTGATAAAATCGGTAAATCTTTATGAGCTGAAAAAATTCCGCCTAAATCTTGCATTACAAAAGCAAACCCGGAATTATCATGTCCTTTTTGTTGTGAACGCATTAATTTTAAGGCTATCGACGGGTGTAAATATTTTTTTGATTTTATTGCACCAATTCTACACATATCAATAGTATTTTACGTACTAATTAATCTTTCTGTCAAGAAAAACATTTTTTTCAAAATGTAGTATATATTAAGTTTTGTAAACCAAATATTAAATAAAAAGCAATTTCAGCATAAAAAAATACTTTATATAAGAGTAGACAATATGAAAGGGAATCCAAAAAAACAGAGGCAATGTTAAGGGAAAACTAAAATAATCAGCCATTTCAGGCAAAATGATTAAACAACAATTTTTTTACTCTCTCTCTTAATATCCTCGTGTTTATTTGATGTTTGCACAACTTGCAAACATTTTTTTTGCGTATAATGTCCGAGAAAATTTGATTCAAGTTCCTTATCGCAAAATTTTAGAATGGCTTTTTAAAAAGTTTACAAAGCAAACCGCCGTGCTGAAGCGATTATGTCTGTACGAAGTAATTTTACGCTTGAAATGAGGATGCGGAAGGTTGCTACACTAGATTAAATTTAACTATATTTAATGTTTTGGATAGCGAATTCATATCTTTTTAAAAAATCCGATATTGACTAACCGATGAAATATATGTTTATACTGACAAAATTTAGTATCTTTTATCATATTTAAAATTTTAGAAGGTCTAAAATAAAATTTACGATATGCTGTAACAAGAGCCTTTTCTATATCTTCTGATGTTAAACCGGAAGATATCCAATTTGGTTTTATATAAGAAATTGAAGGATTTCGATAATTCACTTTTATATTTACCGCTGCGATATAACGGCGAGCCGGGTACGATATCCAGAACATAAAAAGCAGCTTTATCTAATTTTGAATTAATTGAAAAATCTATTATTTCTTTTATTGTTTCATGAGTTTCACCCGGTAAACCGAATATAAAATTACCACGGCTTATTATTTCTACTTTTTTTTAAAATATATATTAAAATAGAGAAATAGAGAAATAGGAAAATATGTTAATTACTTTTGTATTTCAAAAAATTATAATATATAAATGAAATACTTAATTATAATTTTTACAACATATTTTTTGTTACTTCCAACATTAGCAAAACATAAATTTCCGGAAAAAATATATCAAAAAGAATATTGTAAAAAAGGAAATTTTGAATATAAACTTAATGACAATACCAGAGTTGATTGTTTAACCAATATTTATGCAATAGAACTTGATTTTGCTTCCAAATGGGCAGAATGCGTAGGCCAATCCTTATATTATGCACTTAGAACGAATAAAAAACCTAAATGTGTATTAATTATTGAAGATGATATTAAAGATCAAAAATATATAGAACGAATAAAAATAATTGCCGAAGCATATAATGTAGAAATTGAAACAATTAAACTATCAGAAAAAACATTCCAAACTAATTAGATTGTAAGAGGAAATTTCCTCTTAACTTATTCTTATAAAAGATTTTATTTATTTTTCTAGCAAATAGCAAATATTTATACTTTTGATTTTATATTAATATGTCCTAGAAAATTTCGCGATAAGGAACGTGAGCGAATTTTCCGTAGGGTGCGGTTTAAAGTTGGATTAATTCAAGACAAATATAAATAAGTTAAACCAAACTTTAAAGGTACCGCTGCACCGAACCTGAAAATATGAGGACGAGCTGAACGACAAACGAAGTGTAGTGAAGCACTCGTCCGAAGAAAGGAAAATTCAAGAGAGCGAAATTTGCGAAAGGGTGAAACGAAGTAAACCCGAGTAAAAATGGTGCTGAAATGAGCTACAGCGATAGCGAGCGAATGACCAAGCACCCAAAACAGCAAATTTCAAGTGAGCAAGCACAAAGTTGCGACACTAGATTAAATATTATCAGTAATTTATATATTGGATCTATGAAGCTAACTTAGCAAAATTAAGTTGAGTTATGACACTAATGAGATAAACATAATAAAATATATGAAAATAAACACTAACTCTTATATTACAAATTATTCAATAATTCAAAAACAAAAAAATAGAAAAGACATACAAAAATATTCATTGAATATCAATTTTGGCAAAAATATCAGTATCGATCCAAAGAAACTTAGAGGATATTATCTTGCTAAATGTAAAATTCAGCCTGAATATGTTAAATATTTTTCTAAATTAAGCAACAGTCAGTTTGAGGAAGCAAAAAAGAATCTTATAAAAGGATATACCCCGGTTGACTCTGCTTTAATGGCAAGATTAAATAATGATCAATTAAAAATATACACAACATTATCAGAAGAAAAAATTGAACCGGATATTGCATTTCTGATTTCAAAAACAGAAAAAGATGTACAGCAAAGATGTATGGAACTTATTAAAATTGGAATAAATGCTCATAATGTACTAGAAATTGCAAATTTAGACAAACAACAACGGGAAAAAATAAATACTCTCATAAAATTAGGAATAAGTGATATTAATATAGCCGATTTTGCTAAACTAACAAAAGAACAATATAAAAAAGCCATTGATTTATTAAAACAAGGAGTAATTTCCGATTATATAATTGATATATTGAGAATCGAAGAGGGAAATAGTAAAAACAGATATTATAAAAAATATATTGATATGGGATATAGTAAAAATTCGGCATTGTCACTTTCTTTAATGTCACTTAAAGAACAAAAAGAAGTACATAACATAATTTCAAAAAATGAAGAAGCTAAAAAACTTTTATTTAAAAATTATGAAGTTATTTATACCACAATACAAAATAGTAACCCTGAAGAAAAAATATTAATATTTAACAAAGAAACTCAAATTGACAATGGGACAAAAATTATTCTTGTTCAAATATTAGGAGAAGACGGAATTTTATCTCAGAGCAGACTGGAAGAATATAAAGATCATTCAACATCATCTAAACTCAAGGGAATATCAGATCTTTATCAAATTAAATACGGTAAATATGGTGATATAAAAGAATTAACACAATTTATTTGCAACAGAAACAACGGAAATGTTATCGGAGTAATTCATTCAAAAGAATCAAAGAATCTTGATGGGTGTTTTGAATCTGTTTATTATGATATTACTGATTTTCAAGAAAGTTCGGAAGATGCGGAATTAATAAATCCAGATATTGAACAAGCCGTAAGAAATCAAGGTAAAATTATATCAAAAACAACTAAAAATAAAGATGGAAGTATTTCCTTTCAAGAAAATTTCAAATGGAATCATCATATTACTTCAAGAGAATATAATGAAAAAAAAGACAGAAACGGAAATATAATTTCAAACAGATATTCATACATAATAAAAAAATGCAGCAATGACACAGAAAATCAAGAAAAAGAAATAATGAATATTTCAAGAGAATTTATCAGAAATCCTGATGGAAGTGTTAAAAATGTTATCAACGGTAATGAGTATAAATTGTCATACGACAATGAAAATAAAAGTATTTGCATAGAATCTGAAGATATGAAAAAAATACTTAATTTTAAAAATAAGCTACCGATATATTCGCAAGAGTCATTATGGAAAGTAATCAAAAATTTAAGTGCCGACGTATTAATAGATATAGATAGAAATATAAATAAATGGTATTATTGCAAAGATATGGATTCTTATTCGAGCGGAATAAATAAAACAATGGCAACAGGGAAAAATATTCCGATAATATTACACGAAACCGGACACTTGTTACAAGAAGACATTGCAAATAATGATACAGAATTTTATAAATTATATGAAAAAGAAATGAACTTATTTTATGAAAAAATACCCTACAATGAACAAGAATTTATTGAATATTTTTCACCATTAGCAAATTTATGTGAATCAGACGGTATTTACGAATTTATTGCGGAAGTACATATGATATTATGTACATATGGTGCAAGTGAAACAGAAATAAAAACAAGAAGTCAATTTTTAGTGAGATATTTTCCTCAGACTATAGCACGATTAGCAAAATTGATGGGTAAAACAAGTAAAAGAAATTTACTGGAATAAAAATTTTAAATATAATAGAAATATGAAGAAAAATTTTTTTATAAAAACATTAGGATGTAAAACTAATCAAATTGAATCAGCACTAATAGAACAAATAATGACTGAAAACGGATTTACGGAAGTTCAAAATATTTCAAATGCTGATTATTTTATATTAAATTCTTGTTCTGTTACCCATATAGCAGATAGTAAAAATATATCATATTTAAGACGTGCAAAAAGAGAAAATCCGAATATAACAACAGTTATAACCGGATGTATGGCTCAATTGGAGAAAGAAAATCTTATAAAAGAGAATATTGCGGATATCGTTATAGGTAATTACGAAAAAAATGACATAGCTAATATTATAAAAAGAAATGAAAAATATATAGTATCAGATATATTTGCCCATAATGATTTCAGATACGAAAAAATAGAAAACATCAAAAGAACAAGAGCACAAGTAAAAATTCAAGATGGTTGCAATAATAGATGCAGCTATTGTACAATTCCTTTTGCACGAGGTAAAAATCGTTCAAATTCCGTAAAAAATATAATTGAACAAGTAAATATATATGCAGATAAAGGATATTATGAAGCTGTATTAACAGGTATTCACATAGGACAATGGGGCTGGGATTTTAAACCCAAACAAAAATTACAAGATCTCCTTGAATCATTAGAAAATACAAACATTCACAGATATAGATTAGGCTCCTTAAATCCATTGGAATTAGATAATGAATTTTTAGAATTTTTATCAAAATCAACAAAATTTTGTCCTCATTTTCATATTTCATTGCAATCCGTATGCAATAAAACCTTAAATGCAATGAATCGAAAATATTCTCAAACTCAAATATTTGAATTAGTAGAAAATATAAATACAAAGTTTAAAAACGCATATATCGGAAGTGATATTATTGTAGGATTTCCATCAGAATCTATACAAGATTTTGACGTTACATATAATAATTTAAAAGAATTAAAATTAACAAAAGTCCATGTTTTTCCGTTTTCAAGAAGAAAAGGAACAATAGCATATAATATAAAAGAACAAGTAGAAGACAAAGAGAAAAAAAGGCGTACAGACTTAATACAAGAACTTTCCGCTAAAAAATTAAATACTTTTCTTCAAAAAAATATAAATACTGAAAATGAAATAATAATAGAAAAAAACAGAGATAAAAAAACAAATTATTTAAAGGGGATTACAAGAAATTATATAAATGTATTAATAAACGATTCTGATGAATATAAAGATACAATTCAAAAAATATATATAAATAACATTTCAGATGATAGAGAAAAATTATTCGGAAAAATTGTTACATAAAAACATATATAATTTATTTTATCAAAAGAACATGTTACCTTATAAATAAGTTTGAGAAATTTTGAGAAATATAATGTAATTCAAATATAGAATTTGCATAAATATAAATAAAACAGGCTGCAAGAAACAGATAAGTTGGGAAAAGGGGTTAAAATGAGATACGTGCCTTTACATGTGCACTCAGAATATAGTTTACTGGATGGAGCAATAAGGAATAAAGATTTAATTAAATTTGCTCAAGAGAATAATTTTGAAGCTGTTGCAGTAACTGATCACGGAGTAATGTATGGAGCAATAGAATTATATCGATTGGCAAAAGATGCTCAATTTAAAATTTTAATAGGATGTGAGTTTTATGTACTACATGGAGATATTACAAAAAAAGATCCTACAAACCGAGAACTTTTTCATCTTGTACTGTTGGCAAAAGATAACACAGGATATCAAAATCTTGTTAAACTGGTAAGCATTGCTCATATAGACGGATTTTATTATAAGCCCAGAATTAACAGAGAAATACTTTCAAAACATGCAGAAGGGTTAATATGTTTATCCGCCTGCATTCAAGGAGAAGTCAGCCAAGACATATTAAGTGGTGATAAAGAGAAAGCAAAAGAAACAGCTCAATGGTACAAAAATTTATTTAAAGACGATTATTATATAGAACTTCAAGATCACGGAATAAGTGAAGAACAACGTTGTAATCCTGAGTTAATAAATATTGCAAAAGAATTAGGAATACCTCTGGTTATTACAAATGACAGTCATTATCTAAGGAAGGAAGATGCCGATTGGCATGATACATTATTATGCATTCAAACTAACGCATTAAAAGAAGAAGAAAACCGATTTAAATTTCCTAATAATGAATTTTATGTAAAAACTCCGGAAGAATTAAGAGAATCATTTAAATGGTTAGATTCTGAAACTTTTGAACAAGCAATAGAGAACACGGCAAAAATAGCTGATAAATGCCATATTTTAATAAAAATGGGGGAAAATATACTTCCGTCATTTGATGTTCCTGCTGATCACACAATTCCGTCATATTTAAATTTTCTTGTACGAAAAGGATTGGAAAAACGATATAAAGAAATTACCCCAGAAATAGAGGAAAGATATAAATATGAACTTGGAATCATTAATAAAATGGGGTTTGATGCATACTTTTTAATAGTATGGGATTTTATAAATTATTCCAAAACACACGGAGTTCCTGTTGGCCCGGGAAGAGGTTCGGCAGCAGGAAGTCTGGTAGCATATGCCCTTGGTATTACAGACTTAGACCCTATTAAACATCACTTATTATTTGAAAGATTTTTAAATCCGGAACGTATAAGCATGCCTGATGTCGATATAGATTTTGGAGACGGACGTGAACGTGTAATTGAATATGTTACAGAAAAATACGGAAAAAATAAAGTATGCCAGATTATAACTTTTGGTACATTATCGGCGAAAGCTGCAATAAAAGCAGTGGCAAGAGTTATGAATCTTCCGTTTGAAATATCAAATAAAGTAAGCCAATATGTACCTTCAGAAGTGGGAATGACAATAGATAAAGCACTCGAAGTTTCTCCGGATTTTAAAAAAGTATATGATGAAGATGCATTTATAAGACAAATTATAGATGAAGCAAGAAACATAGAAGGTTTAAAACAAAATACAGGCATGCATGCTGCCGGAGTTATTATATCGCATTATCCTTTGGATGAAATAGTACCCGTACAGTACGCAAAAGAAGGAAATGTTATTACTGAATACCCTAAAGAAGATTGTGAAAAAATCGGTTTGTTGAAAATGGACTTCTTGGGGTTAAAGAACTTAACAATCATAATGCAGACTTTAGACTTAATAAAAGAAAGACATGGAATAGAAATTGATATAAATAATATTCCTCTCGATGATGAAAAAACATTTAAAATGCTAGCTAACGGAGATACAGATGGAGTATTTCAGTTAGAATCTTCAGGCATGAAGAAATTAGTAAAAGATTTAAAACCGACAGTATTTGAAGATTTAGGTGCTTTGGTTGCACTATTTCGTCCGGGGCCATTAGGCTCAGGAATGGTTGATACCTTTGTTAAGAGAAAACATGGGCAAATAGCAATATCTTATGCACATCCACTGTTAGAAGATGTATTAAAAGATACATACGGAACAATGGTATATCAGGAGCAAATAATGCAAATATTCCAAGTTCTTGCCGATTATACTTTAGGCGGAGCGGATAAAGTAAGGCGTATAATGGCAAAAAAACATCCGGAAGAACTTGCCCAATTAGAAACTCCTTTTATTAAAAAATGCGTTGAAAAGGGAATGAAAGAAAAAGATGCCAAAGAACTGTTTGATCAAATAGGAAGTTTTGCAAGTTATTGTTTTAACAGATCTCATTCAGCTTGTTATGCTTTTGTAGCATATCAAACAGCATATTTAAAAGCCCATTATCCGGTTGAATATATATGTGCTATGCTAACTAATTCTAAAGATGATTTGGAAAAAATTCAATTGTATATTTCAGAAGCCCAGAAATCAGGAATAAAAGTATTACCACCCGATATAAATAAATCTAATGCCGAGTTTACACCTGACGGAAATAATATCAGATTCGGTTTAAACTCAATAAAGGGTATCGGAGAAGCAATTCTAAAAGAAATTCAGGATGAAAGAGCTTTACATGGAGAATTTAAATCAATAGTTGATTTCACACAAAGAATTAATCCCAAATCAATTAACAGAAAAGCAATGGAAAATTTTACAAAAGCAGGTGCTTTTTGCTGTTTAGAACCTTCAAGAAAAAAAGTATATAACAATATAGAAAATATTTTAAATGCAGCCTCAAAAGAAACTCAAGCAAGAGAACTCGGACAGGTTAGTTTATTTGCTTCTTTAAACAGCAATAACGCCGGCAGTAGTTATCAAATGCAATCGTTTAAGCTTTTTGGAGATGACGAAGAATTTAAAGAAAAAGAAATTCAAGATTTTGAAAAAGAATTATTGGGTTTTTACGTAACAAGTCATCCTCTTGAATCCATACGTGATAAACTTCCCTTTTTATCTACGCATAACATTTCCGATCTTGAAGATATTTCAAATGAAGAACTTATTACAATATGCGGACTATTAACTTCTGTAAGACAAATACCGCTAAAAAAAGATCCTACTAAATTTTTAAAAGCAGGTGTTATTGAAGATTTAACCGGTGAAATTCAATTCGTTGCATTTCATAAAACACTTGAAAAATGCAGCTCTTTAATAGCTGTTGAAAAAAGAGTCATTATGTCCGGAAAATACAAAAAAGATGAAAACAATAATGCTCAAATTATCGTTGAAAATGTCAAACCTATTGAAAATAGCAATATTATTACAATTTCATTTAATAATAATATTACATTTGAAACTTTAATTAATATAAAAGATTCCTTGATTGAATTTAAAGGTAATGATCCTTTAATTTTAAAAACAAATCAAGATGGAAAAGAAACGAAAATTTTAGCTTCTCCTAATTTATGGCTAAATGCATCAAATGATTTAACTCAAAAATTAGAAAAAAACTTTGGTAAATATCTTCAAATATCCATAAATTCTTTAGGTTAATTAATATATTATTCTATATGATTTATGAATGGGGGGGGTATTTTGTGAGTTTGTTGCAACGTTTTCATTTGCCTGTTGTAACTTTGCTTCTTGACTTGCTTCTGAAGTTAATTTAAAATCAATATTTTTACCTAATAAAGAATATTTTTTATAATATTCTTCAGGATTTTTTCTTGCTTCATCAATTTTATCAGCAAGTTGAACAAACAACATAGCCAACTCAGGATCAAATTGTGTACCTGCACATCTTTTTATTTCAGAAATAGCAGTTTCATGGGGTAATGCGGTTCTATACGGACGAGTAGAAGTCATTGCATCATAAGTATCAGCTAATGCAATAATTCTTCCAGCCAGCGGTATATTATTACCTTTTAGTCCATCAGGATACCCTGTACCATCATATTTTTCGTGATGAGATTTAACCCACTCAGCAATCATTTGTAATTTTTTAATATTTAAAACAATTTTTTCACCTTTTGAAGGATGAGCTTTCATTATTAAAAATTCCTCATCCGTAAGTTTTCCATTCTTGCATAAAACACTTTTTGGCATGGCAATTTTACCTATATCATGCAATAATCCTGCAATTTCAATATCTTCTAAATAAATATCATCCAAGCCTAATTCACGAGCTAATATCATTGAATATAATGTAACTCTTAATGAATGACCATTTGTATATGAATCTTTAGTATCCAATGCATTAGACATTGCACGTATAGTATTATAAAACAATCTTCTTAATTCATTATAAAATATTTTATTATTTGATGACATTGAAAATTTTGAAATACCATTCTCAACCGTAATTTTTAATTCTTCAGGTTCAAATGGTTTTAAAATATATTGAAATAAGTCGCAATCATTAATCGCTGATACTATAATATCCGTATCAACGTGACCTGTTAAAAGAATTTTAATTATTTGCGGGTTAGATTCTCTAACTTTCTTTAAAAATTCTGTTCCCTCCATTACCGGCATTTTTTGATCACTTACTATTAAAGAAATTTCCTTACCATGTTCTTTTACAACATCAAGAGCTTCTACTCCGTTATGAGCAGTCAATATATTATATTTGCCTCTTAAAGTACGCTTGAGAAGCATGAGATTATTTTCTTCATCATCAACTATTAATACTGTATGTTTTACACTCTCATCACCAAAACTCAAAACAGAATCTAAGCTATCTTTTAATTCCAAAGAACTATTCATTTCTTACCCACCAATACAATATATATATCAGATATCGACTTTGTTTACTAAAACTTTATAAAAACATTTTACTATTTTTACAAAAATTAATATTTGTTTTATTTTATATTGTATATTTTTTTTTTAATTATTACAAATATTTTTTTAAATTTTGTACAATATCATCTATAATATAGTATATTATTATATCAGAATAAATTTTTGTGCTTTCACCGAAGATGAGAGTAAAAAAATTGCCGGCAACAAGAAGGTTAAAGGTTCCGGTACCGGGTTAAATATATGTCAGAAAAAATAATTTTAATTACTTGTTATAAAAGAGATATCAAATGCTAAACGGTAAAAAAATAGTTGTAATTATGCCTGCTTATAATGCGGAAAAAACATTGGAAAAAACATATAATGAAATTTATAAAGAAATAGTAGATGAAATAATTCTTACTGATGATAATTCAAGTGATAATACAAAAAACTTAGCTTGTAATTTAAATATTACAACTATTGTACACAAAATGAATATAGGTTATGGAGGAAATCAAAAAACTTGTTATACTGCTGCACTAAAATCAAATGCAGATATAATAATAATGCTTCATCCCGATTACCAATATTCTCCAAAATTAATTCCCGCAATTGCATCTATACTGGCATTTGAGGAATATGATACGGTAATTGCCTCAAGAATGCTTTCTGATCCGCTAAAAGGAGGAATGCCTCTTTATAAATTTATTGCAAATAAATTCTTAACAGCATTTCAAAATATATTTTTAGGACAAAATCTTTCAGAATATCATACCGGTTTTAGAGGGTTTAAAAGAGAAGTACTGGAAACACTTCCGCTTGAATCTTGCAGTAATGATTTCATTTTTGATAATGAAATGCTCGCTTTAATAAAATATTATGGATTTAAAATTGGTGAAATAAGCTGTCCCACAAAATATTTTCCAGAAGCATCATCTATTAATTTCATACGTTCTTGCAAATACGGATTAGGAGTTCTTGCCGTAAGCATAAATTATTTTTTGGCATATACCGGAATATATAAATCCGCAATTTTCAAAGAAAATGCAAAAAAATTAAATATTAATGCCGAATTATCTTACTATAAAAATTAAAATATATTATCTAGATTTTTGTTGCTAAAGAAGGTGCAATAGCTATAAATTGTCTTACCAGTTCTTTGTCCCATTGACTACCAGCTCCTTCTTCAAGTATAGAGCAAGCTTTTTCTATATCCAAACCTTTTCTATAAGGTCTGTCGCTGATTAAAGCGTGATATGTATCTGCGACAGCAACTATTCTTGCCGCTAAAGGTATTTCTTCACCTTTCAACTTACAAGGATAACCTTCTCCATCCCATCTTTCATGATGATATTTTACAATTGGTATCAAATCATGAAGCAAAGGATTAGGTTCTAATATTTTCTCTACACCAATAGTAGGGTGCTGCTGAATAATCTTAAACTCTTCATCAGTAAGTTTTGAAGGCTTTGTCAGAACATCTTCCGGTATACCTATTTTCCCTATATCATGAAGTAAAGCACCTAATTTTATACGTTCAATTTCTTTTTCGGAAAGATTTATTGCTCTTGCCAAAGCAACTGAATACCTTGAAACTGAAGAAGAATGATCTTTTGTATATTCATCCTTTGCATCAATTGCACTTGCTAAAGATGTTACTACTTCTATAAGATGATTTTGAGATAAAATATTTTCATTTTGGAACTGTTCAACAAGAGCTTCTTCAAAATTTATACCTAACTGAGAATGTCTTTTTGCCATTACTTTGGCGAAAGAATTTAATGCAGAATCATCCCAGAAATCATAATCTTGAGTAGAAACAATAGTGGAAATACCGTTTTTATAACCTTTTGTTTTTGAAACAAGAACTGCCTGTTCTGCCAGGATTAATAATTTTTCTTTATCCATTGAATCATCAGGATATGTAGCGATTCCGACAGATAATTTATTTACAGGCCCTATATCATCAACGAGACAGCAAGATAACGAATAAGTAAGATATTCAGCCATATATTTTGCTTCTTCGGCATTCATATTTCTAAGTATAACCGAAATTTTATCACCGCCATATCTTGCTGCAATATCATGTTTTTTTATATTCTCACTAATTTTATTTGCAACTGTTTTAATTACTTCATCACCCTTTGCATGACCATAATCTTTATTAATCTGCCCCATATTATTTATGTCAAATATTAATACAGACACTTTTGTCTTAGTTGAATCAGCAAATGCCAGTTCTTGAGTTAATAATTCATGAAATCTTCTGTGAGAGTATAAATTTGTTAAACTATCCATGTTAGAACTTTGAGCAACTTTATCACTTAATATTGAATTTTCAACGATTAATCCCAGATTAGATGCTGCCGCTTGATATAAACTTAAATGATTTTGTATGTTATAATCACTGGCTAGTGCAATACAAATAATTTTACCTCTTACAATAACAGGAATAACCGCACACGGTAAAGCATTTAGTGACGAAATTTTTAAAAATGAAGAATTATTTTTAATTGAAACCTCGCCTGTATTAAACGATTTTATAATTTCATTTTCTTTTTCATTCAAAAATACCTTAAAAGAATAAACATTTGAATTTTTATCAAGTAATTTCATATTTATCACGTTAGATTGTTCATTAATTATTCCAAGAGCAGTATAAGAACAATTTAACTTAGATATAAATAAATTATGGAAAGCATTTTGAGCTTCTTTTAAATCTTTATAATTTTTTACGATTTCATTTGTCTGCTTATAAAACTCAATATAATCAGCAGTACTATATACTCTTTCAGAATGATGTGTTAAATGCGGAGTCATTTTTGCATGAGTTACACCGCAGGCTAATACATTAATTTTGGCAACCAAACTACTATTATCTATTGGGTTTGTTGCTATTTTTTCTGAGGGAGAAAGAGATTTTTTATGAAATTCTTTTATATTTATATCTTTTTGCATTGATAAATCCTGAATACTTGTTATTATAAATCCATAAATTAAAAAAATTGCGTTTTTGTAATAAACTTTTACAAAAATATTTTAACATAAAGTAAGTTTTTTATTAAATTACAATTATAAAACATCGTTAAATATTATCATTTATTATTTTTGCAACTTTGGCTGAGGAAGATGAATTTGTTAATTTTTGCTTAACATTTTTCAAAGATTCTATCATTTCATCTTTATATTTTTCATCAGTTATTATTTTTATTAAATTATCTGAAATAGCTTTTGAATTTGCATTTAATTGTATAAGTTCCGGCACTACATCTTTATTGAGTATAATATTAGGTAAACTAACTCTATTAATACATCTTACTAACCTGTATATACAATATAAAAACCAAGGTCCTCGGTAACTGATTATCATTGGAGTTTCATATATTGCAGCTTCTAATGCTACAGTTCCTGAAGCAAGCATCAAAGCATCTGAAAGGGCAAGAAGTTCATAGTTTTTTTGTTTCATTATTTTTATATTTAAATCTTTATAAGATTCCAAAACAGGATTTATTAAACTATCTTTTATACTTGGTGCTTGTGCTAATGTAAATTGTATATCAGGACATTTCGACTTGATTATTCTTGCCGAATCTAAAAACAATTTTAATAAATTTTTTATTTCAAATACTCTTGAACCGGGGAATATAGATATTAACTTACTATTTATATTCAACTCATTTTTTTTGAAGAATGTTAATTTATCAGGTTTTGGAGGTATTTGAGATAAAAGAGGATGCCCCACAAATTCAACGTTTATTCCTGCTTCTTCATACATTTTATTTTCAAACGGAAAAATCGTAAGAACTTTATTTATACATTTTTTAACTGTATTTAAACGCCACTTACGAGATGCCCATATTTGCGGAGGTATATAATAAAAAATTTTAAAACCGTATTTGTGCAATACTTTTGAAAGATTTAAATTAAATCCGCCATAATCAATTAATAATACCATATCCGGCTTAAATTCTTCTTTTAAATACTTTGCAATTTTTTCACCTAACGTTATATGAGTTAAAATTATTTTTAAGTTAAACCCCATAGCAGACATTTTAGAATGATCACAAAATAACTTTACACCTTCATTTTTAAGATTCTCACCGCCGACTGCCTCTATTTCAATATCTGAAGTTATTTTTTTTAATTCTTTTACGACATCAGAAGCGTGACGATCTCCTGAATATTCACCTGTAATAATAAAAAGTTTTTTCATACTGCCATTACTACTATATTATTTTTATCCGCATATTCTATTGTTTTTTTATGATCAACAAGTATAGTTTCATCCGCTTCTACAGCAATTAATCCTGCCTTATACTTTTTCATTGTTCTAAGCGTATTCAGTCCGAAAGCAGGAATATCAAATCTTTTATCCTGTTTTGGTTTTGATACTTTTACTATTATGGAATCTTTTTTTCCTAACTTACATCCGCGTTGAATACAACGATCAGTACCTTCTATTGCTTCTATTGCCATAATCATTCTGTCTTTTATAACAACAGATTGACCAATATCTAATTGTCCCATTTCTTTTGCTATTTTGAAACCGTATTCAACGTCAATCAATTGAGCATCCGTGGGTTGTATTTTGCCCAAGACTCCTCTGGGAACCATTAAATTTTTAATAAATATTGTTTGATCAAGTACCGTTATACCTATCTTTTCCAGTTGATCAACTAAAAAAAGCATTATTGCATCATCATTTAATCTTTTTGCTTGTTTTAAAAATTCTATAGCCAATGAGTCGAATCTGGGACGTTTTACAACAAGACTTTTTGAAACTTTTCCTATAAAAGTTAATTGCTTTATTTCATTTGTTTCAAGTGCTTCTTTAATCTTAAGCAGCTCTCCCGGAGCATAGTCATATACCTTTGTACAATATTTTTTTAACTCATTTCTGTTATCTGATGATAAAGCAATTGCATATACTTCAAACCCGTTTTCTCGTGCATTTTTTGCAAGATGAACAGGCAATTGTCCATTTCCTGCTATTAATCCTTGTCTGTTATACAACTCTATCGGCATAAATCCTCTTTATTTTATCCAGTGTTACAATAATCATTCAATTCAACACGTTTATATTTCAAACCAGCAAATTACTATACCCCTATCGCAGTTTATATGATTTTTAAAACTTGCCGTTTAAAAAATTTTATTTCTTTTTTAATTTATCACAAAATTTTTCTCTAACAAATTTATTAATATTATAAAATAAAAAAATTTTAATTTATGACTTTTTGTTCTTGTTGTTTTTTTAATTCCATTAAACATTTTGATAATTGATCGGGACAACTTGTTGATTTCCCGCCGCAAGTAATCCCTTTTAATTTTTCAATAACATCATCTATATTCATTCCTTGAATTAGTTTTCTGATTCCGGCAAGATTTCCAGGACACCCTCCAATAAATTCTACATCATATATTTTATTATCATCTACTACTACATTCATTAAAGCACAACAAGTACCTTCCGTTTTATATTGTATACTTTTCAATGCCATATTTTTCTCCCTCTTAATGTGGTATATGTTTCAATATCGAATATATTATTACTGACATTATAACACAGCAAGGAATTGTTAACACCCAAGCCGTTACAATATTTCCTATAATATTTGTTCTTACACCTGATCCTTTTATTGCCGTTCCTACCCCCATAATTGCTGTAGAAACAACATGCGTAGTACTTAATGGTATTCCGAAACAAGAAGCACATAGTACTATTGAAGAAGCCGAAAAATCTGCAGCAGCACCTGATATAGGTTTTAATTTTATTATCTTGCTCCCCATTGTCTTTATAATTTTCCATCCTCCTGACATTGTTCCCATCGACATTGTTATTGCACATATAATTTTTACATAAATCGGAATATTAAATTCGCCTTCCGGCATAACTACTACACCTGCTGTTATAAGTGCCATAGTTATTACTCCCATTGTTTTTTGTGCATCATTTAATCCATGACTTAATGCCATTAGCCCTGATGCTACTATTTGAACTCTTTTAAATCTCCTATTTATCACATCTGGTTTCATTTTGTAGAATAATCTTAAAAAAGAACACATCACAATAAATCCAATAGTAAAACCTACAACAGGTGAGGCAAACATAGGTATTATCACTTTTTGTGCAAGCATAGAAAAATTAATTGTATTAACCCCGGCATGAATATATGCTGACCCCAATAACCCGCCTATTAATGCGTGCGATGAACTGGAAGGAAGTCCAAACCACCAGGTTAACAAATTCCATATTACTGCCGTTATCAATGCACACAAAATAACTTGTAATGTTATTGTTTCACTTGCTATTATTCCTGCTCCTATTGTTTTTGCTACATTAACACCTAATAATGCACCTGTTGCCTCTAATGTTGCCCCAAATAATACTGCCTGCCTCGGAGATAATACCTTCGTTGATACAACTGATGCAATTGAATTCGCACAATCGTGAAATCCATTTATATAATCAAATGCAAGTGCTACTATAATTACTGATATTAATAAAAAAAGTGTCATAAATATCCCCTGAATTTAACTTAATTTTAGTACAACACTTACCACTGCATCAGATACCGAATAACAAGAATCCAAAGCATTTTCAAGATCTTTATGAATATCTCTTAATTTTATTACATTTAATGCATCATATTTACCTGAAAATAACGCCTCTGTTGCAGAATATAATATTTCATCGCCTCTTGTTTCTATTTCTTTCATTTTTAGATTCCTTGCCGTCATATCCGAAATAGTAGGCTTTTTAAAATGCAGAAAAATTTGCTCTAATTCACTTGTTGCTGCAATCAATGTCTGAGATTGATTCTTCAAATTTTCAGTAAAACTCTCAAGCCTGTATACTTTTAAATTTAAACAAGCCTTCGTTATTTTCTTTGTAATTTTATTCAATAAACCGGATATGTTTTGTATATCTTCTCGGTCTATCGGTGTAACAAATGAAGTGTCTAATACTTCCAATGTCTTTTTTATATTTTTATTACTGGCATGTTTATACTGTCTTGCTCGGGCTATATGTTCTTCAGTAATTCCATCTGTCATTATTTCATGAAATAACTCTGCAGCCTGCTTACAGCATATTGTTCCTTCTTGAAACAACGAATAAAAAACATCATTTGACGGCGGTAATATATATGACATTATTCCACTCATTAATTTTGACATACTTTGCTCTCCTTACATATAGAAATAGAACAATGCTTATGCATTGTCCTATACTAAATTCTGTTTTACCAATTCTTTTCTTATTTTATTTAATCCTGACTGAATTATTCGTGAAATTCTTGACGGTGATAAATTAAATTCCTCTGAAATTTCTCTTAATTTTTTATCATTAAAAAATTTTGATTCAATAAGTTCTCTTTCCCTTGGAGGAAGATTTTTAATTGCAGCTTTAATACTTTCACTAAGTTCATAAAATAATATTTTTTCTTCCGGATTCTTTTTTACATCTTTTATCTGAGTAGGATTATCACCTTCTGCCATTTCATCAACAGATAATATCGTTTTATAAACAGCTTCTCTAATACTATATTGATTTTCTTCATCAACTTGAAACTCTTGTTGATTTTTTAGAACATACCACTTATAACGCCTCCTTATCTCATTTCTTATTGCCCATTTTATTGCCGTTGAAAGATATGATTTGTTATATGCTTCAGGTTCTGCATTTGAACATAATTTATGTATAACCTGTGTTCCTATATTTACCAATTCCGAATAATCAATAAGATGTTTTGCAGATAATTTTTTATATTCTACCTTCGCAAGAGTATCTATTAACTCTTGATAATCTTTTATATTAAATTTTTTTACCGGTTTATTTTCTGCACTCATAATATAAAATCTAATCCAGCACTGCAATCATACCAATCTTTTTAAGATTGCTTACTTTATTCCGCTCAAAAATTTTATTCAAATATATTATTTATCATAAAATTTTCTCAGACACTCTACATGCTATATTTTACATTAAATAAAAATTTTGTACAAAATTACATATTTTTTCTTTGATTTTTTTTGAAAAAACATCCTATATGAAGTTTTGTAAACATTATTTTATTGTCCGAAGTACACACTATACAAGCGATTTAACATTTTATCAAATAAATTTAAAAATGAGATTAGCAATTTTTTTAATTTCTCAACTTTTAAAAAAATGTACATTAGCTAATACATTAATGTTAGTATAAAGATAGTAATTATATAAGTAAGGAGTTAAAAATGATTCAAGCACCATCGACACAATATATACCGGTTCAACAACCGATACAAAATATTCCGCAGCAAACAGGTGCATACAATAACGTTCAACCTCAACAGGCTAATCCCGGTTCTATATATAATTATCCAACAACAAGTTATTTCTCAACTCCTTATTCAAATGGGAAATCACAATATAATGGAGTTAATATAGAAATAGTTAATCCTCAAGGACAAGGATTTTCTCCTCTTTCCGGTCAAGCTCCCGTAGCACAACAACCTTTCACCGTACCGGCTCAATTTTACCCATTGCCGCAAGCTCCTCAACCAGCACCGCAACCGGTAAATATCCCGGCACCTCAAATACCAAGCCCGCAAGTTCAAGAATACGATAATACTCAACAACCGTCAGTCCAACAACCTACAGTTCAACAACCGGAAGTCCAGCAACCTGAAGTTCAGCAACCTGCTGCTCAACAACCTACAAACCCTGTAGTAGATCAACCTGCCGTACCTGATGATACAAAAACTCCGGAATCTTTTGCCGGTAAGCTAAAAACTGACGATTTAGAAGCTCAAAAAAATACTATAGAAGAAATCGCTAATATCGTTAAAAGTGATGATAACTTAGCTCCTGTTCTTCTTGATACTCAAATATTTGACTCTCTTGTTGATATCGTTAACAAAGATACTTCAGCTCTACAAGGACCTTCTCCTGAAGTTATTGAATTAAGAAACAAACCTCAAAATGAATTAACCGCAGAAGAAAAAACAAAAGCTGAAACACCTTCTCCTCTTGAAGAAGCTGAAAGAAATAAACAATATGCTTTATACACAATCTCTTATATGCAAAACCGTTTAAATAATGAACTCGAAAAAAGAAATGGTAAAGCTCTGGAATTAAAAGATCTTCCTTGTATAAATACCGTTGTTGAAACTGCTAAATCAAATCAAAATCCGATGTTAAGAATTAGTGCTTTAGCTTCACTTTCTTACATCGCAAGACCTGAATATTCTAACGATCTAAAAACTATATTTGAATTAGCAAAATCAGATGAAGATGCAAATGTTCAAGAAGCTGCAAATAAAGCATTAAATAATCTTGATAAAAATGCACCGGCTGAAAATAAAGCAGCTTAGTTCCTTTTTTTCAAATCTAAAAAACTTCCTTCTTATTAAGAAGGAAGTTTTTTTTATGATACTTTTTCTATTCCTGAAATTCTGGGATCTAAAATTCTTCTTCCGACATTTTCAAATTCAATTTGGCAAAATAATATCTTATTACTATAATTTGCGAATCCGACAATTAAACCATTACCATGTTTTGGATGATATACTCTATCTCCTATTTTAAAAGGTATATTTTCATATAAATTTTCTGCACTATCTGTTTCATATATTGGTATATGTTTTGGTTTCTTTGAATGTATTGATTCATTTATTTTTGGCGGTTTACTCCATTTACTTTCATCATCTTCTTTTGGTGATTTTGTATTATTAGTTTCTATTGTTGATTCATTTTCTTCTGTTTTATCTGTTGCATTATTACTTTCATCTTCATATTTATTTTTAATATTACCAATTACTTCATCTAAAATTGTTACTTCATTTACTTTATTTTTATAGAGTATATCTAAATCATCAGAATCGGATTCTTCACTATATTCACTATTTGAAGTTAATTCTTCTTCTTCAATTGTTTCTTGTTTTTTATTTTCTGTTATATCCTGTATTTCTTCATCGTCTTCGATTTCATTCATTATTTTATCTGCATTTGAAATATCTTCTTTTTTCTCTGATAATGAATCAATTTTATTTGCTTTTCCCTCAGTCGAATTTTCACCTAATTCAATGTTGGACTTTTTCGCAGACTTTTCATCACCATTCAAGTGTTCATCTTTTTCATTCAAATATTCATTTTTATTTTTTTGTATTACTTGAATATTTTTTTCTTCTGATTCTTCTTTTACAGTTTCTGCGGAATCGTTTTCTTCTATATTTATTTTAACCGTATCAGAAGTGTTTTTTTCATTATTTTGTATAACGGGTTCTAAATCATTTTCTGATTTTTCTTCCGTTATATTTTGTAGCGAATGTAGCGAATCATTTGTAGAACTTTCCGAATCATTTATTTTTATAGTCAAATCAGGTTGTTTTAATTCTGCTAACTCAGATTTTTCCGGTATTTCCGTATTTTCAACAATATCAACAATTTCTTCATTGTTTGAGGATATTTCATTTTCTATTTCAATAATTTTTTCATTTTGTTCAATTTCTATAATTTGATCTTCATTATTTTGATTATTTAACTCGATATCGTTTTTTATTTTCGGCTCATCATCACTGTTCACAGATTCTAAAGCCGTTGTATGAGAATTTTGTTCACTTTCATTATCAGGAAATTTTTTCCTACAATCTTCAGAATTATTTTCTTGATTATTTTCTAAAACAGGGTTAAATAATTCATAATTTACATTAGGTTGAACTTCTTCTACGATTTGCGGTACATATGATTCTAAATCTTTTTCATAAGTTTCATCTAAAAAATCTAAGTCACTGTCAGTCAAACCATCATCTTCAATTATTTCATCATCTGAAATTTCTGTTTTTTTTTCAGAATTGTCTGTATGTTTCAATTCTTTTACCACACCATCTTGAGGAATGATTGATTTTGAAGAAGATAGAAATTTATCCACATCTTTTTTTATTTCATTTTCTATAATATCCTCTTTTATAGTAGGGGTAAATGAGGCTAATTCTAACAACAGAACTAAATATAATGTAGTTTCACCACACAATAACATTTCATTTGTATTTATTTTATTAAGTAAAATGCTATAATCTTCATCTTGTGAAAATTTAGCTGGTTTAAATAGCAACTGATTTTTACAAATAGATTTTAAATATTGACTATATTTACTATCATATGTTGTTGAAACAATAGGAATAACATTTTTTTTATTATAAAAAGACATAATAGTTCTTTTATCAGTTTCAACATCATTTAAAGAGAAAATAAGATATGAGGGTTTATTTATTAAATTTAAGACTGTTTGAATTATAAAATTAAACCATTTTGATTCAATTTTTGAAGCATCAATAATCAAAAGATTTTTTTGATCTAACAGATTATTTATTATATCAAATTGATTTTTAGATTCAGCGAAAATTGAATCTTGAGCATACAGCCACAATTTATTTCTCAGTAGCATTAAACCTGACACGGGATTTGCAAGAAATTCTTCACTTACTACGTTTTTGAACATTGTAAAAGGAATAAATTTATCTTCCAAGGTATTTAAATATTCTCTCAATTCTATTACTATACTTTGAATCAATGCTTTATCTTCTAACGGACAATCCAAAGTATCATATTTAAGAATTGTATTAAATGCTTCAATAGTTAAAGGCAGTTTAAAATTTTCTGATACATACAGATAATTTGCATTATTAAACAAACTATACTTACCATCAAAATCTATTAATATTACGTTTTTATTAATATTATTAAGTTCTGATATTAAATTGCTTACAGCTATAAATACTTTATCTTCACGATCAGACTGTATATATATTTTATCATTTAAAATATTAATACTTTGTTTTACGAAGCAATCAGAATGATTTGCAAGCATTCCCAAATATATATTTTCTTCTTCTTTCAATAATTCTATTATTTCATCAGGACTGATATAAATAATTTTAGAATCTTTTGAAGGGATATATCCGTTATAATATAAAAGACTATCATTAGGATCAATAATTAACGACAATTTTAATAAAGCATAATTATTATTTGAATTTTCAGTAGTTTCTATATCTATAATTTGAGAAATTAATTTTTGTGAAGTATCTTCAATTAAAAGGAAATCAGCAGGCAAAAGATGATTTTCCGTTGGATTATACATTATTTTTGCTATATCATTTTTGACTTCCAGAAGCTGCATTCTAACCTCATAACCATTCAAATAGTAAGCATATTATACAACATATATAATTTTATATAAATCATTTTATTATTGTATAATTTTTTGAATAGTATGGAAAAGCAACAAATTATATTATAAGATTTTCTTATGAAAGAACCTAATTATGAAAAACTTATAGAATTTAAACGTAATGGGCTTACGGAACAGATTCATTACGGATTAATTATTCACATGAATAAATCAGGTATAATAAACGAAATAGGACGTGATAATAATTATAAATTTTACCATCGTTCTTGTATGAAACCTTTACAAGCTTCTATGCTTATTGATTTAGGAATTGATAAAAAAAATAATTTAACATTAGACGAACTTGCAGTTTGTTGTGCTTCACATACAGGAGAAGAAGAACATCAAAAAAGAGTTCTTTCTATACTCAAAAAAGCCGGTTGCAATGAAGAAGATTTATTATTAATTCCACATCAACCCCTAAGTAGTTTTGAACAAACAAGATTAATAAAAAATAATTTACCGCTTAGAAAGATTCATCATAATTGTTCAGGAAAACATGCCGCAATGCTTTCAATTTGTAAACATATGGGTTTTAGCACAAAAAATTATAAAGATTTTTCTCATCCTCTTTCTGATTTAATTATTAACAAAGTTTGTGAATTATGTGAAACAAGCACTAATGATATAATTATAAGTAAAGACGGTTGTGGTCTTCCTGTTGTTGCCACTACTTTAGAGCAGTTGGGAAAAGGCTATTTAAACTTATTTACCAATAAAAAATATGATGATATTAAAAATGCTTTCTTAACTTATCCTTTTTTAATCGGAGGAAAAGAACGAAGTGATTCCATAATTATTTCACAATTCAGTAACTGCATAGCTAAAGTAGGTGCTTGCGGATTATTAGTAATCGTAAATATTGAAAAAGAAGAATGTATTATCGTTAAAATTGCTGATTCTAATATGGAATCAAGAGAACTTACCGCATTTAATTCTCTTATTCAATTAAAATGGCCGAAAAAGTCAAATTTCAGCCAAATAAACAATATATATACAAAAAAAATCATATCAATTGATAATGAAAATTTAGGAGAAATCATTCCTTCATTTAATCTTAATCATTAAATTTAAATAAATGTTGATATTAGTATGATTTTATTAAGCACTAAATGTTTTAAATGATTGTTCTATATTATTTTTTAATACTGATTTTACGGAATCTATTTCTTTTTCAACTGCTTTTTCTTGAGTTTGCACTTGTTCCAATCGAGTTTCTAAAATTTTATCTTTTCTTTGTATATCTGCCATATCAGCAGTATATTGAGCTTCAGCAGCTGCATCATCCGTTGTATCATATACTTCTGAAATTGTATTAGATCCTTGCCATACAACAGAATCCCATCCTCCGTCAACTGTTGTTGATATTTGCTGCAGTGTCCATTGACCTGTTTGGAGCATTTGTTGTAAATACTTAGGATCTTTACAGTTACTATCAAACAAGAAAGATTCTTCATCTGTTTTCAGATTATAATTAATATTACTTTTAACTTCTAAATTTACGCTTGGATCATTATAATTTTGTTCGTAATAATCTTTTATTTTATCGAAATTCCATTTCATCATTTCACTTGAATCAGTTAATGAAAGATTAGGCATATACTTGTTTATAAATGCTTCAGGTGTTTCATATTCTTCTGATATATCGGAACCATTTTCATCTTTTTTTGTAACACTCAATTTCTTTTCTTCTTCAGGAACTACTATATTTCCATTTTCATCAAGTATTCTCATACAAAGACCGGATATAGGATCTTGACTGGTTAGTATATCATACGTCAATTGTTGTTGTATTATTTCACCATTATCATTACGGATTGTAGCTTGCAATAACGTATTACTTATTGCCTTATTATAGGCTTCAGCTACGGCTTGTGTTTCTTTTGCCAATTGCAATCTTTGTTGTGAAATTTGCTGACCTTCATATACTAAGTCATTCATTCTTGCGGTAAGGCATAAATAACGTCCTTGTGAAGCTGCCAATCCCATAGTTTTACTCCTTGTATATATATTGTTATATTAACTATGTCGACATTTTTTGCAATTTGCTTAAGACTGTTTTTCTATATTTTTACATTATGTAACATTATTATTTAATCTATTGTTGCAACCTTGTGCTTGCTATCTTGAAATTTGCTGTCTTGGGCTTGTCATTCGCTCGCTATCACTGCCTTTCATTTGGAGTTTTGATGTTTAAAGCACGTATACTTGCGAATTAACCTATATCCCATCTTCCGCAAGTACCGCCCCAACGTGCAATTATATTATCAGATTTATTTTTTAAATCAGGTGTAGTAATTTTTCCCTCAACAATTGTTATTATTTCACAATTATTAGTACAACCGTTGCATTGATTTGTATATGAGTTAAATGAAACTTCACCAATACTCCATCCTTTGAATTTAGTTGAAATATCATTAAATTGATGATTTTCCATTGCCAGTAATGCTGCACCTATAGCTCCCATTGTTTGATGATTTTCAGGAACAACAATTTTTGTATTTAATGCTTCTTCAAATGCTTTTACCATTCCCGTGTTTGTTGCAACACCACCTTGAAATGTTACTATAGGCAAAATATCTTTTCCCAGTGCAAGATTACTTAAGTAATTTCTTACCAGTGCCTGGCACAAACCATATAACAGATCTTCCACAGGATATCCCAGCTGTTGTTTATGTATTAAATCACTTTCTGCAAATACTCCACATCTTCCTGCAATTCTAGCAGGTGATTTCGATTTTAATGCTATTTCCCCAAAATTTTGTATCGGTACATTTAATCTTGAAGCCTGTTGATCTAAGAAACTACCCGTTCCGGCGGCACAAACCGTATTCATTGCGAAATCCGTTACAATTCCGTCCCTAAGTATTATTATTTTACTATCTTGACCTCCGATTTCTAAAATTGTCTGAACTCCGGGAACATATGTACTTGCGGCTACAGCATGTGCCGTAATTTCATTTTTTATAATATCTGCTCCGACCAAAGCTCCTGCCAAATTTCTTCCTGAACCTGTAGTTCCTACACCCATTATTTTATATTCATCCTTTGCTTGAAGCAAAAGATTTCTTAAAGAAGTTTGTACTGCTACAACAGGTTTCCCGGACGTTCTTGTCATATAACCGTCTATAAATTTCCCATTTTCATCAACCAATGCTGCTTTTGTGGTTACTGAACCTACGTCTATCCCCAAATATAAATTTAACGACATTAAATATCCCTCTCTCATTTAATCCGGTTCGCAACCTTCCGGTTGCAAATCGCAATCTTAAAGTTGATCAAACTTCAATTATCTACGTATGCAAGTTCTAAAAACTCATTATTTGCTTGCTTGTTTTGTAACTATTTTAATATGCCACTCCCAAATTTTCACTCACATTTTTAGAAAATCAATGAAAATTCCTCAGACATATTAATAATATTTTATACCAAATATTAATTTTGTAAAAATATATAAATTTTTCATAGAAAAAATAACAATTTTACAGTATCTTAAACTTTATGAAATTGGAAGATGAGGTTTTGTATGTTTAAATGAACAAATTATTTTCTTTTTACACAAATTACTCCAACAATATTGATGAGTATAACAATTGGACTCAACAACAAGATGTTATTAATAATTCATCTTATTATTCACGGCAACAGCTCAAACAAAAAGCAAAGGCGATCGCTGAACCTTTATTATTATTAGACAAATATGAACATGAAAAAGCAGAAGATTCCGAAACATTTTTCCAAACTTACAATATTGAACTTATGTCTTTAACCGCTTTTTTGAGTTCTCTACCTATTACTATTACAAAAATTATTCCTTTTTTAAATAAACACAATGCAACAAAAAAAGCCGGTCAACTTTTATCTAAATATAATAATTTCAAACTAAATATCAAAGGTAAAAATTTTTCTTTACCTCAAATTACTACTGCTGCTTCCATTGTCGGCAGCGGTATTTTCTACGTCAACGGTATTAAAAATTCAATGAAATCACAATTGGGTTTAATCAGAAAAGCCAGTTTTGATGCGACTCAAAATATAATTAATGACCCTAAAGAATTTGCAATTCTTACAAATAAACAAGAACAGGAAATAAATTCGATTTCTGATTTTGAAGAAACAAATAAAATTCCTCTTGTTGATAAATTAAAAGAAAAAATTAATATTAATTCGGCTTTTCAAACTGTTAATGAATATAAAATAAACTTATCCAATTATCAAAATAAAAAGAAAGAATATTTTGAATGCACAAATTCAAATATATCAACAGATAATGAAGATGAAAAACAACTTATGAACAGTTATTTAACAAATGTTGAACATGCTGTATTAGAGCCTTTAAGAAAAGTAGAAACTATTTCCAATATTTCATATTCTGCACTTTTTACCGGCGGATTCTTAGAATATCTCATAACTGATAAACTTGTTGATGTACTACAAATTAAAAACAAAACCTTAAGCGGTATTATTAAACTTGCTGTTCCTCTATTTACATATTTTGTCCTTAATAAAAATATATCTAATATTGAAAATAAAGCTATTCTTGCTACGAAGTACAAATATTTGAAAGATTTTATTCAAGATCCCGAAAAATATTCTTCAAAAGTGCAATCAGATAAACAAAATCCTATTTCATTTATAAAATCAATATATGCTGATATGAAAGATTATAATACATTTGAACAAAATGAACTTCCTAAACTACAAAAAAGAGCAGATGCAAAAAAACAAATAAATCTTTCTCAAGAACAGGAAAAACAAGCAAAACTTTTACAACAGAATACATCTTTTTATATAAATAAACAAAGAGAATATTTATATAATCAATCGGTAGGAATTAAAGCTCTTTCAGAAACAATACTCGGCCCTTTAGATATTGTTTCTACAGCTGTCGGAGGTAAAATAGGTCATACTCTTTCTAAAAAATGCCAAAATAAAAAAATTTCCGGAATTTTAACGGGGCTAGGGGCTGTTATAGCTTTTATTCCTGCTGCTATTATTGAAGCGAAACTTACAAAACAGCAAAAACTTTCTGAAAAAATTGCTGTTATGCTTGCAATAAAAGATTTAAATAATAAATCTTCCGATTCATCTTCTTTAAAATCAAAAAATTATAACTATGAAAATATGTCATTTTCTTCTATTTTTAATGACTTTATAAATCAAAAGGAATAACTACAAGATTTGTATAAAACACTTTTTCTTCAAAACTGTCAGGAAGATTATTCCAATATCTATAAATATTGATATTTCTTTTACTTAAATTATTTACCAATTCATCAGCTTTTTCCTTTGATCTTGCAAGATAAGGTAGGGCAAAAGGTATTGTTTCAGCAGTTATATTAATTTTTAAAAGATTTTCATATTTATATTTACTATAATAATTTCTAAATTTTTGATATCTCAATGATTTTTCTTTTTCTATATCAATATTATAAAAATACTTTAATGTACAATCAGATATTACCTTTATATCTGAATTATCCAATCGAATTTCATTTTTACACATTTCTTCAAAATTCATCTTTTCAAAATCATAGAAATAATCATCCTTTGGGAATATCTTATTTAATCTAGTGTCGCAACCGTAAAGTTGCTCACCATCTATTATTTTTTTTATATACAAAAATGCTCCATCTTTTAATTTCGGAAAAAATTTTCTTAAGGAATTAAAAGTCGCAATTCCTTTTGGGGAAGAATAAAATGAATGGGCATTATCTATTATTAAATTTTTATATTTTAAGCTGATTTTATCAATTATATCATTACAAACACCAAAATAATTCGGATATAATATAAAATCATCTTCGTTAAATTCTTGTTTAGGATAAAATTTTTTGTCTATATTATAAAATTTTAATTTACAATTTTCTTTTAAAATTGAATTTCTCACTGCGGGACAAATATAATAAGGAATAAACATCTCCTTTATATTATATACTTGAATTATATATCTTAAACAATTACGTGCTGTATTAAACTTCAAACAATAATATTCATTTTTCAACATATAATTCATCTATATTATGTAACGTACCACCCAATACCGTAGGATGTAAATTTTTAATTTTATTTCTGACTGCAGTTATAGATAAAGGGGAATATAAATAAATCATAGGTCTTTCATCATATATAATCTGCTGATATTTATCATATATAATTTTTCGTTTTTTAAAATCTAATTCTAATGCTCCTTGTTCAATTATAGAATCCAATTCTTTTTCCCAAGGTAATAATTCATTATCTATATCACCCTGAAAACGCATATTAAATAAATGTAAATGTCCGTTTGAATTCCATACATTTTTACCGCTGTGCGGTTCTAACGGACTACCTGTCAGTCCCATCAATACCATATCCCAATCTAAAGTAGACATTAACTTACTAACTAAAGAATTAAATTCTATAGGCTTAAAATTAACTTTTATACCTATATCTTTCAGATCTTCTTTTACCATAACCCCGGACGCTTCACGTTCTGTTTGTCCGGCATTTGTATATAAATCAAATTCTACAATATTTCCGTCTTTATCATGCAATTGTCCTTCTTTATCATAATAGAATCCTGATTGTTTTAGAAGTTCTTTTGCATAAACAGTATCCATTTCATGTCCTGACGCTAAATCTTCATTTAAAAATATAGAAGATAATGATTCCGCAGTGAATAACGGCTGGGCTGCCCCGTTTAAAATATTATTAACCATTGCCTTTCTATCAATAGCATAATCAATCGCAGTTCTAAAATTTATATCATTAAACCATTTTTGTTTTATAGGATTAACATAATAATTTCCATCCTTATTTTTTCTTGTATTCAAATTAAATGCCAAAAACATCGTTCCTGTATTAGGGCCTAAATTATAAACTTTAAAATCTGACTTTTTTTCTTTTGATTTAAATCTCGATAAATCTTTTCCCCGTACGGAAATAACGTCCAATTCCCCGGCTTCAAATTTTAACAATTCATTATTTAAATCACCCACTATTAAGATTACATACTTATCAAGATATGGAAGCCGTTGATTTCTATCATCCATAACGTAATAATAAGGATTTCTTTTCATCACAACTCTTTGTGCAGGTACATATTCTTCCAGTAAAAATGCCCCGGATCCTACTATATTTTTTGGATCTGTTGTTGTTGAAAGAAATGTATCAAAATATCTTTTTCCCTTTTCAAGTGCAGGTTTAAATATGTGTTGAGGGGCAATTTGAGTTCCTATAAACCTTTGAAAAGGAGCAAACGGTTTTTTTATCTTAAATTCTATATTATATTTATCCAGTTTTTTTACTTTAGGATATTCACCATCTATTAATACGGAATCTCTTAAAGATGTATTACCATAACCAGCCAGAATGATTTCATTCCAAGTAAAAACTACATCGTCTGCAGTTATTTCTTTTCCGTCCGACCAAGTAACTCCCTTTCTTAATGTAACAACATATGTTTTTAAATCGGGCGAAACAGTCATTTCTTTTGCAAGATAAGGAATAACCTCACCCGTATCAGGATCGGTTGAAAACAAAGGATCATACATTAAATCTGCGATCTGAGAAGATGTTGCATCTTTTGATACCCAAGGATTAAATGTTTTTGGGCCTTCCCCTATTGTTGATGAAATAATTTGCCCGCCATACTTTCCTTCCGGTGATCTCGACATTCTGTATTCAATTCCGTTAATTTGTTTTGTCGAAACAGGTTTATACTCCGTTTTCTTATTTTCAGAAGATGTATTTTTGTTGATTCTTTGTATGTTATCATCGTTTCCTCTATCTATTCGGAAACAAGCACTCATAACTATTGCAAGAATAACCAGAAGTATAAATATTTTATTCAATTTTTTCATACCTTTAGATTAACACAATTAAAAATAAATATAAAATTACTCTTTCGGCTCTCCATATAGACACCATGTTTGAGCTTTATTTATATAAATATCTGCAAAATCGCCAATATTATATTTATTTGATTCAAAATGCACTATCTTATTATTGCCGGCCCTTGAATTTAAAAGGATTTTACCGTCTTTTTCCGTTTTTCCCTCAACTAATACATTGAGAATTCTTCCCACGAATTTTTCATTTGATTTTAAACATATTTCACGATTTTTTTCATTTAGACGATTAAGTCTTTCATACTTAATTTCTTCACTAATAAATTTATCAACCATTTTTCCGGCTTTTGTGAATTCTCTCGGAGAATAAGCTGCCGTATTTGAATAATCAAGCTGAAGTTCTTCTATGGCATTAAGAGTATCAATAAATTCTTCTTCGGTTTCACCTGGGAATCCGGCAATAAAATCACTTGTTATTGTAACATCATCAAATTTATTTCTTATTTTTGACACAATTTCATAATACTGTTCTTTTGTATAACGCCTGTTCATCTCTTTCAATATTCTTGAATTTCCGGACTGCATGGGAATATGAAAATATTTACAGACTTTTTCACATTCACTTACTGCATTTAAAAGGTCATCAGTTATATCTGAAGGATAAGATGTTACAAATCTGATTCTAAAATCACCCTGTATTTTATTTAGATTTCTCAATAAATTTGCAAGAGTTATATTTTTATCCCGTAAATCTTTTCCGTAGCTATCAACATTTTGACCCAAAAGAGTAATTTCTTTATATCCTTCTTTAACAATATTTTCAGCTTCTCTAATTATTTCTTCTGGATTTCTTGAACGTTCCCGACCTCTCGTATAGGGAACAACACAATATGTACAAAAATTATTACATCCTTCTATTATTGGTATCCAAGCATTTACTGACTTTTTTCTTGATATATAGAAATCATTCTGATTACAAACTACGGGAGTTGTTGTTATTGCACATATTTTTTCATTATTTTCAATTCTTTTAATTAAATTTGGTAATTCATAAATATTATGAGTACCAAAAATCAGATCCACATAAGGAGCTCTTTGTCTTATTTTATCTTTATCCTGCTGTGCCACACATCCACATATTGCTATTTTTAAGTTTGCTTTTGTTTTTTTTCTTTTTCCCCAGACACCAAGCAAACTATATGCTTTATCAGCTGACAGTTGACGTATGCTGCAAGTATTTACTATTAACAAATCAGCTTCTTTTTCATTCTCAGTTTCAACATACCCAAAATGAGAAAGAATCCCTGCAATTCTTTCACTATCCGATTTGTTCATCTGGCAGCCTAAAGTTTCTATATATAATTTTTTCATATATTAATTATACTATAAAGAATTTTTATTTTTAGGATTATACTTTAATAATCCTTTCTTTTTCATATAATCAATGATCATAAAATTATATAATTTTGCAGTTTCACTCTCAAAATTCAAACAAGTTTTAATATTGTTCATATGATCACAATCCAAATGAGGAATTCCTCCGTATAAAAATGCACGTGAATATTTTAAATATTTATCTAAATATTCTTCACAAAATGTACTATCTTCTTTTTCACATAACATTTCTAAATATTCATTTAAACTTCTGAATTTTACGTTTAATGAATGAAATCTAAAATCATTAAACATTATTTCTCTAAAATTGTTCAAAGAATTACCTGATAATGTATAATCAAAGAAAATATATGTTTTGTCTGATTTCGCAATATCATTTGCACTTAAGTGCTGTTGAATTAAAAATTTTTCATATTCTGCAGACTTAACCGGATTATTATTTTTAAATCTTTCATAAGAAGAATATTTCCCCAATCCGGATATAGGTAAATATTTTGTTTCTATTCCTGAAAATTCAAAGACTCTTGCAATACAAGAAGGAGATGTACCTATTGACACAAATACATAACGATTTTCTCCTAATTTTTCATCAAGAAATTTTTTCAATATTTGAGCCATTTTTATATTATCTTCTGCTGCTTTTTGAATATTTTCACTACATGATTCTTTAACTGTTTTTATTTCTGTTTCTGACATTCTTTCATAGTCATCAATAGAAAATTTACCTTTTGTATTTGTAACAACATTATAATTATGTTTATAATGACAGAATATATCTCCATTAGGTGAACGTTCCAATGTACGATCAGGTAAATCTAATAATTTTATTCTATTATAAGAATTGTTTATATTTGTTTGAAAACTGTTTTCATTCTTTAGAATATTAAATAAATGAAATTTTTTTATTAATAAGTTATTCATTGTATTAATCTATTGTCAAAATCCTCTTACTGTTTATAAAATATTTTTATTTTTTTGATTAATTTTTAACAAACCTTTTTTATTTAACAAATCCATTAATAAAAAATTATAAAGTTTAGCCTCTTTAGAAGAAAATTTTTTGCATTGATCTATCGTTTCAGGCGTTATTTTATTATAAGGAAGTGAAGATATTCCACCATATTTTTCGATTCCGGAATTCCATAAATAAGAAGTTTCATAATCAGCCGCTTTCATCTGCTCCGATTCAGAATAACGTGACATATGATACATTACTGAATTCAGGCTCAAAAAAGAAACATTTGAAGAATTAATATCGTAAAATTCTCGCATTATATATCCGAATTTTTTTAAAGATCTTCCGGAAGCCGTATAATCAAAAAATAAATATTTCTTTTTCGATTTTTCTATTTCTTCTTTACTTAAATTTTGTTCTTTAAGCAATTTTCCATATAAATCAATATTAAATTCAGTCTTATTAATATTTCTGTCAGAGAAAATTCCTCTAAGCCCGGACATCGGAAGATATTTTGTTTCAGTACCCATAAATTCAAACACACGAGCAATTCCTGAAGGAGAAGTTCCTACTGATACAAATATATAATTGTTTTTTCCATATTTTTTATCTAAATAGGAACGCATTTTTAATGCCATTTCTAAGTTATCAAAAACTGTTTTTTTTAAAGTTTCTGAACAGCTATTAATAAGTATTGCTTTTTCTACCGCAGTAAGATTAAAATAGTCATCAATGTTAAATTTACGGACTTTTGAAAGTATAGATTTAGATTTTCTGTAAGAAATAGGATTAATACTATATGTTTGCAGCAAATCATCATCTTGAAGTGACGAACGGGAGCGAACAAATACATCCGAAAATAAACATTTGTTTTGTTTGGGTATCAAATGTGGATTATTACTGCTAACTATATTTCTTATTATACTAGGTTGAATTCTCATACCCACATAAAAAACTATAAATAAATTTTTTGCCAAAATCTTTTGATTGTTCAAAATAATATATCATGTTATACTTCTAAGAAAGGAGAATATATGACAAGATTAGTAAAAGCAAGCCACCTTTTAGTAAAAACAGAAGAAGAAGCAAAAAAAATAAAAGAAGAAATAGTTAACGGTAAAGATTTTGCCCAAGCTGCAAAAGAAGTTTCAATATGTCCATCAGGCTTAAACGGAGGCGATCTCGGTTATTTTTCACGAGGGCAAATGGTTAAAGAATTTGAAGATGCAGCTTTTTCAATGGAAATCGGAGAAATATCAAATCCCATAAAAACTCAATTCGGTTATCATTTAATATACTTAACAGACAAACAAGACTAATGGATATTAACTTAATAGAAAATATTAAACAATTTTTATCTAAAAATGATTTAGATGGTTTATTGATAAATTCGACAAATGAATTCTTGGTTGAATATAATAAGCTTGAAAATAATTCTCGTTATTATATTACTGATTTTACGGGATCAACCGGGGATGTGTTATTTTTAAGTACAAAAATATACCTTTTTGTAGATACCCGCTACCATGAGCAAGCTGACAACCAAGTAGATAAAACCTATATAGAAGTAATCAAAATACCATTGGGAGAAAGTTATATAAATATGCTTGCCGATAAGATACCTGCTTATTGTAAAATCGGTATCGTATCCAAAAAAACTTCAAAGTTATTTTACGACAAATTAATCGGTTTAACCCAAAATAAAAATATAACATTCAAATTACTTAATTCAGATCCTGTTATTGAATACAAAAAAGATTCAATAAAAACAGTTAATTATGATGTATTTAGCGTTTCAAATGAAATAACCGGAGTTTCGCCCGACGAAAAATTTGAATATATTAAACAATTTGCCGGTAATAAATTCAATGTTTTAATTACTTCTTTAGAAGATATTGCATATTTAACCAATCTTAGATCTTATAACTTTGATTACAGTGCAATCTTTCCAATAAAAGCAATAATGACGGAAGAAGAAGTTAAATTATATTCTGATTGTAAATTACCTGAAATCGGAAGTAAATTTAAAGTTTGTCCATTCTGCGAGTTTGAAAATGCATTAAAAAAAATTGAAAAACAAGAAATATATATAGATGAGTCTTTATTAACTTTATTTGATTATAATTTAATAAATAAATCAAATAAAATATTAAAATCACACTTAAATTTATTTAAAACAATAAAAAATGAAAATGAAATTCTTCATTTAAAAAAATGTTTTGAAAGAGCTGATAATGCATTAAAAATTATATATGAAATGATTAATTCAGATCAATTATATTCAGAATATGACTATTATGAAGCATTAATAAAATCAATGAAAGAAAATGGAGCATTATCATTAAGTTTTAAACCAATAGTAGCAGCAGGAAAAAATTCATCAATAATACATTATTCCACACCTTCAAAAGAGAAATTAGTAGCAGATGGCGATTTTCTGCTAATCGATTACGGCGGTTATTATGAAGGCGGACTTGCAACTGATACAACAAGAACATTTTTAAAAGGTGAAGCTGATGAAGATCAAAAAATTGCATATACTACGGTATTAAAAGCATTTTTGAATACGTATTATAATAAATATAATAAGAAATCTACATACTTTGATATAGATAAAATAGCCAGGGAAACTATAGAGAAATCCATATCAAAAGAATATGCTTTCGCACATTCTACAGGTCATGGAGTTGGAATATGTGTACATGAAAATCCTCCTCGTGTATCTTCAGGAAAAGTTTCAAAAACAAAAATATTAGAAAATTCGGTATTTTCTGTTGAACCCGGAGTTTATAAAGAAGGTTGGGGCGGTATTAGATTGGAAAATACAGTATATGCCACAATGGAAGATGATAAAATTGTATTAAAATCATTCTCACATTTTCCTTTTGAAATAAAATTAGTTGATCTTACATTAATGAATGATTATGAAAAATATTACTACATGAAATGGCAGGCTAATGCATGCCTGATTTAACTATTTCTAAAAATCAAATCAAAGAAATAGTAAAACTTCATCAAAAAAAATATAGAGATGAAAAAGGATTATTTATTATAGAGGGCTATAAAGCTCTTAAAGAAATAATTGATAATAATATAGAAATTTGCAATATTTATGTTTTAAAAGGTTCAAATATACAGCATTTACCTGAAAATACCATATTGATAGATGAATATATTATGAAAAAACTCACAACAACAAATAGTGTATGTGAAATATTGGCGGTTGCAAAAAAGAAAAAAACAGAAAAAACAATATTTAATAATATGACAAAGATTGCACTTTTTGAAGAAATAAGCGACCCGGGGAATCTTGGAACAATACTAAGAAGTGCTTCAGCGTTTAATATTGACGGAATTATTTTATTCGGAGATTGTGTCGACTTATATTCTACAAAAGTAATACGTTCAGCTGTCGGGAATATGTTTAAAACACCTGTTTTAGAAATTAAAAATACAGCCGAATTAAAAAATTTATTACCAAAACATACTTTTATATCAACAGCACTTTCAAAACATAATAATATTGAGATAAAAGACTGTCAAAACTTTAAAAAAATTGTTATTATGTTTGGTTCTGAAGCAAAAGGCTTAAGCCAAAATATATTAAATATTACGGATAAAAATATAAAAATTGAAATGAATAAAAATGTAGAATCATTAAATTTATCAGTTAGTGCTTCAATAATATTTTATGAACTGAATAAATTTCTTTAACATTTCTTAAACTACTTTTTAATTTACTAAAGTATTATTAAAAATTGACGAAAATAATATTGTTAGTTTTATGGAGTTTTTTTATTTATATGAACATTAACAGTTCAAATAAATCCGATTTAGAAAAAGATATAAAAATTATTCTTAAAAATGAAGATAAAATAAAGAATAATATAAATATTTTTAGTTTATTTATTGAAAAAAATTTAATAAAAGAAATAATATAGTAAAAAATCTATTTTATTTGTTAAAATTGTAAAGATTGATTGTTTATTTAATATAACGAACGGGAATAATAATATTGTTCAAGAGTCTTACACGAGGTATTTGGGTATGGATATAATAATGGAAAATGATCCTATTGAAAGATTAAGATATTTACTTGGAAATTTCAATTCTCTGCAAAGTAATATAGATATGTATGCTCAATTCATAAAATCAGAACTTAAAAAAAAAGAAAAAGAAGATAGTTAACAAATAAAAATATTTTTAATAGAGAAAATAAAGTATTTCTTCGTGAAATACTTTATTTTTTTTCTAAAATATCAAATAAATCTTTTTTTTTGATATTATGAAATATAAAAGAATATTGAAAGATAAGTACAAAAACAAAATTAAATACACAATAAGATATAAACATTAAGAGAGCAATAGTTATGTTAAAAGAATATTTTTTAAAAAAAGTTGATACAGCAATAAAAGAGCTTATAACAAATAATAGTTTAGGTCAAATGACAAAAGAAAATGAATATAATATACAGTCAGAAGTACCAAAGAACAGTCAATACGGAGATTTTGCAGTTAATATTTCGTCACTTGCAAGATATGCAAAATTATCACCGGTACAAATAGCCCAAATTATTGCAGAGAGAATAGAAAAAGACGAATTTGAAGTTAATACAACAGCAGGATTTATCAATTTCAAACTTAAAAATTCGGCATTAAATAACATACTTATTGAAATTTTGAGAAAAGGAAGAGATTTTGCCAGAAATAATCAAGGAAACAATAAAAAAGTAATTCTTGAATATGTTAGTGCGAATCCTACAGGGCCATTTCACATAGGACACGGAAGATGGGCAGCTATGGGCAGTGCCTTGGCAAATATTATGAAATATTCCGGATACGATGTATATCAAGAATTTTATATTAACGATGCAGGAAGTCAAATACAGAAACTTGGGAAATCACTTTATATAAGAATTTTAAAAGAACTCGGAATAGAAATAGATTTTCCCAAGGATGAAAATGAAGCAAAAAATTACTACACGGGAGAATATTTAATCGAAGTAGCAAAAGAATTTATAGAAGAAGAAAAACAACAAGCACAGGAAATAAAACAAAATTACAACGGAGAATTTGATTTAGAGAAATTAAAATATATATCAAAATATGCAAGATTAAAGATGCTTTCAAAGCAGAAAAATTTACTGGAAAATTTTAAAACACATTTTGATAATTATTTTTCAGAACTTACTTTGCATGAAAGCGGAAAAGTAAAAAGCTGTATAGACAAATTAAGAGAACTTGGAGTTTTATATGAAAAAGATGGTGCATTATGGTTTAAATCATCTAAATATGGAGATGATCAAGATAGAGTAATAAAGAAAACAGACGGATCATATACATATTTAACAGCAGATATTGCATATCATTATGATAAATTACAAAGAGGATTTAATACACTGATAAATATATGGGGAGCTGATCATCACGGTTATATACCAAGGATAAGAGCAGCAATAGAAACATTAGGTTATGACCCGAATTCACTTGAAGTACTGCTGGGACAATTAGTAAACTTGGTAATAAATGGAGAAGAAGTACGAATGGGGAAAAGAACCAAAATGATAACCCTTGATGAATTAATAGAAGATGTAGGTGTGGATGCAACAAGATATTGGATGATAATGAGGAGTATAGATACGACACTTGATTTTGATATAGAATTAGCGAAATCCAAAACTGATGATAATCCTGTATTTTATGTTCAATATGCACATGCGAGAGCTTGCTCTATATTAAGGCACGCAATAGAAGAAAAATATGACATAATAAATAACAGAACAGAAACTTCTCATATTGCGGATTTTGAAGAAACAATAAAAACAATAAATAGCAATGATTTTAATATATTATGGCAAAATAATGATGAAAAAGCTCAAGAAACAACAAAAAAACTTATATTGAAAATGGAAGAATATAAATCAATAGTTCAAAATGCAGCAAAAAATAGGACTCCATACTTATTAACAAAGTATCTGCAAGAGCTTGCAGCTACTTTCCATCAATTTTATACATATTCAAAAGTATTGGTTGAAGATAGAAATCTTATGAATGCAAGATTAGCGTGTGTAAAAGCAGTAATTACAATATTAAAATCCGCAATGAATTTAATAGCAATTAATGCTCCTGAAAAAATGTAGAATCAAATATAATCAGATATAGCAGAAAAAAGCAGTTGCTCACTTTAAATACCATTTTATTCACGCTCACAGTTATGGAATGGTTAAGCGAAGCCGGATCAGTCATAATTTTTTACGAAATAATATAAAAGGTAAATATTTGTAGTATAATAAACTTGTGCAAAAAATGCAAAGTAGATTAGCGGAGGAAGTCTTTTATGACAGTAAAGGATTGGTTTGAACAACGTAAAGAAATGCAAATTGCAAGAAGAGATAAAGAAACACAAATCGATGATAGCATAGGGAAATTATGGGTAAAATGTTATAATTGCAACACCCAACTATTACGAAAAGAAGTTGAAGAAAATTTAGAAGTTTGCCCAAAATGCGGATATCACTTTAGAATAAATGCAAGAACAAGAATTAATCAATTATTCGATGAAGGAACATTTGAAGAAATGTTTTCCAATATAACAACCGCAGATCCGCTCAACTTTACCGATACCGAATCGTATAAAAAACGAATAAATCAGGCAAAAGCTAAAACAAATATGAATGAAGCAGTTATAGCCGGTATAGGTAAAATAGACGGAAATGAAGTTTCTGCCGCAATAATGGATTTTGAATTTATGGGTGGATCAATGGGAAGTGTAGTCGGAGAAAAAGTCACACTTGCCATGGAAGAAGCATTAAAAAGAAAAATACCAATGATAGCAGTAACCGCATCAGGCGGAGCAAGAATGCAGGAAAGTATACTAAGTTTAATGCAAATGGCTAAGACAAGTTGTGCAGTTGCGAAATTAAATGAAGCAGGTTTATTATATATAACAGTACTAACCGAGCCTACGTTTGGAGGAGTTACTGCAAGTTTTGCAACACTCGGCGATATAATAATAGCGGAACAAGACGCGAGAATAGGTTTTGCCGGAAGAAGAGTAATAGAACAAACAATCAGACAAAGCCTGCCTGCAGATTTTCAAACAGCAGATTATTTAATGAAATTCGGTCAAATAGACATAATATCCTCAAGAGCTGAATTAAAATCTACAATAGCAAAACTCATTAGTCTTCACAAAAAGTAGGAGCAATTATGACAATATTAGAATTTGAAAAACCATTATATGAAATAGAAGAAAAAATAGAAGAATTAAAAAAGATAAGTGAGTCATCAGGTATGGATGTATCAAATCAATTAGAAACATTTGAAAAACAAGCTATGGAATATAAAAAAGAGTTATATGCGAATCTAACCCCCGCACAAAGGATACAAATAGCAAGACACGCAGACAGACCTACATTTTTAGATTATATAAAATTAATAACAACTGATTTTATTGAGCTTCATGGTGACAGAGAAGGTAGTGATGACAGGGCAATAATAGGCGGTATAGCAAAAATTAACGGACAAAGTATTGTAATAATAGGAACTCAAAAAGGGAAAACAACAAAAGAGAATCTGATTTATAATTTTGGAATGCCTCAGCCGCAAGGATATAGAAAAGCATTAAGATTATTTTATCACGCAAATAAATTTAATTTACCAATTGTAACATTAATAGATACCCCTGGAGCATATCCCGGAATCAAAGCGGAAGAAACCGGTCAAGGAACAGCAATTGCCGTTAATCTGAAAGAAATGGCGAAACTGAATGTACCAATAATAGCAATAATAACAGGAGAAGGATGTTCCGGCGGAGCCTTAGGACTTGCGGTTGCAGATCGAGTTTTTATGTTAGAACATTCATACTATACAGTTATATCACCGGAAGGATGTGCCTCAATCTTATGGAGAGATGCAACAAAAGCTGATATCGCAGCTCAAGCTCTTAAAATCACAAGTGAAGATTTACTCGAACTTGAAATAATAGATGGAATAATAAAAGAACCGTTAGGTGGTGCTCATTGTGATTATGAAATGATAGGTAATGGACTAAAAAATACAATTATAAAAGCATTAGACGAATTAAAAAATATTAATTCAACACAATTACGAGAAGAGAGATATAATAAATTCAGAAGAATGGGTGTATTTTGTCAGTAAAAGATAAAACTTATTGGGAAGTATGTATAGAAATAAATCCTTTATGTTCAGATGTAGTTTGTGATTTCGTACAAACAGAATTTGATTGTGAAGGTATAGTTACAGCTGAAGAAAAATATAAGAATCTTGAAGTTATAGAAACCAGTGAAAATATAATAAAAGCGTATATAGTTTCGGACAATTTAAACATTGATTATGTAAAAAATTTATTTAAATTAAAAAGACAAGAATTGATAGATAATAAAATATTTGACTACGATATAGGAAGTTGGAATGTTAATATAAAAAAACAAGAAAATGTAGATTGGTCAAAGAAATGGAAAGAACATTGGAAACCAAATAAAATTTCTCAACGAATAGTAATATGTCCAAGTTGGGAAACATATAATGCAAAAGATGGTGAAATTATTATCAACTTAGATCCTGGGAATGCATTTGGAACCGGGACTCATGCAACAACGCAACTATGTGTAAAAGCGTGTGAAAAATACATGAAAAAAAATTCAGTAATTGCGGATATTGGATGTGGTTCAGGCATTCTTGCAATATGTGCAATGAAATTAGGAGCAAAAGAAGCAGTAGCAGTTGATACAGATGAAACTGCGGTAGAAACAGCAAAAATAAATGCAAAAATAAACAAAGAATTAATGATTATATTTAAAACCGAATCTGCTGAAGTACTTCAATCAGAAACTTATGATTTTGTTTTTGCAAATATATTACACAATGTACTTGCCCAAATCATGCCCGAATTAAAAAGAATAATGAAAATTGGTGCTAAAATCGTTTTAAGCGGTATATTGGAAGGTAAAGAAGATGTAGTATTAAAAGCTATAAAAGAGAATAACTTAAAAATAATAGAAGAGATGAGAGATAAAGAATGGATTGCATTTGTTGTCCAAAAGGAGGATTAAATGTCCAAAACAGCAATAATTATTCCGGCCCGGTATAATTCAAAACGTTTACAAGGTAAACCTTTAATAAAAGTATGTGAAAAACCTATAATACAATGGGTATGGGAAAGAGCAATAAAGGTAAAAACGGCAGATAATATAATAATTGCAACTGATAATCAAGAAATATATGATTGTGCAAAATCTTTTGGTGCCGAAGTCGAAATGACATCAGAAAATCATAAATGCGGTAGTGACAGAATAGTTGAAGTTGCCAAAAAATATACTGATTTTGAATACATAATCAATTTACAAGGAGATGAACCAATGATAAATACAGATTGTGTTGAAGAAGTCATAAAACAAATAAAAGAAGATAATAATGCAGATATATCAACTATTATTTCACCTATAGGAAAAGAAGAAGATCTTGAAGATCCTAATATGGTAAAATGCGTAATAGATAAAAACGGATATGCATTATATTTTTCTCGGTCAAAAATTCCGTATGAAAGGAATTATGATATTGCTAAATTTTACAAACATATAGGAATATACGGATATAAAAGAGAATCATTATTTAAAATGACAAAATTCCCTCAGCCGGAAATTGAAAAAGCTGAAAGTCTGGAACAATTAAGAGCATTATATAATGGAATGAAAATTAAAACATCTGTTATGGAATACAATTCTATCGGAATAGATACAATTGAAGATTTAAATGAATTTAGGAAATTGGTTGAAAATAAATAAAATGGATCACTTATCAAATAAGAAAAAAACATTAATAGTTATAATATGTACAATTATTGCAATGATAATACAAATAATGTATGGATATGCAACAAAATCAATGTCATTACTTGCGGAAGGTTACCATATGGGTACGCATGTATTAACACTAAGCCTAACATATATAGCATACGTGCTTTCTGAGAAATTAAGCAATTCAGCAAGATTTCCGCTTGGTACTAATAAAATAGGGGTATTAGCAGGATATACAAGTTCAATATTTTTAGGTTTTGCAGGGCTATGGATAATAATTGAATCTGCAGAAAGATTTTTCAAGCCGGAGAATATCGAATTTCAAGAAGCAATATTAATAGCAATATTTTGTTTTGTCGTAAATGCAGTATGCATTACAGTAATGAAAGATCATCATATACATCTGCATTATCATAAACATGAAGAAGAACACGAGGATTATAACTACAAAGCTGCATATTATCATATATTAGCTGATTTAATAACATCAATCTTAACAATCATAGCCCTTGTTGTAGGGAAAATATATAATTGTATACATTTAGATGCAATTGTAGGAATAATATGCGGAATATTAATTATCAGATGGGCTGTAATATTAATAACACATACAATTAAAATATTAATTGATATGAAAGAAGAATAAAATGTCCAACAAATATTCACATAATATTAGTTTGGAGAATGAGAAAAAGACACTTATTGTAATAATAA
>CANPZN010000002.1 GCA_947588785.1 Candidatus Gastranaerophilales bacterium | reverse complement strand
CTTTCCAATTGCGAATTTTTCTCGGACTTATTTTTATTCAATTCCATAATTTTTCAACAACAGTTCTTGATTGTCAAAAGGGCAATTTTAACTTAAAAATTTTTGTGTTCTGATAACTACTTGTGCCACTAATGTAGCAGGATCGTTCTTTTTAAATGTGTCTAACGAAATTTCATTCGCATCATTATTCTACTTAACACATTTTGTAAATTTCCCTTTACACTACAATTTTACTCAAAAAATTACCTCAGACACACCGTTTATACCAATTGGTTATATATATTTTTTATATTTTCTGCCATTACAGGTTCTTTTTTTATGCCCTTTAAAATCATTTTAGTTAAAGGTTGAAATAAACCCGTCCATACTTCATCAGCATCTGATATTTTAGGGGGATCGTTTGTCGGGTTTGCATAATTCCAAAAACTTATATCCATCCAAGCTCCATAATGCTCTCTCGGATTAGAATCATTCATAATATGCACATCTAATATTTTTCTTTTACAACAATATCTGTCTGTATCTATACATTTTAGATCCATATAATAATTTTCTTGTGGTGATGAATTCTCTTCTATTCTGCTTTTCAAGGTATTTACATTACCTATAATGCTTAATTGTGTCTCTTTTGGAAATAAAGATATATTTTTGGCAACTTTTTTTTTATCCATAAAAACTTTTCCGCAGAAATTAATATCATTAATCATTTTCATTATTTTCACCTAATTCAATTTTTCATATATTTCTTTTACTTCATTGCTTAATTCTGATGAATCCATTGGAATATATTCTTTTGATATTATTCTTGTTGTTATATTTTTAAAAAGTTTTTCCCATATTTCTTGTCCATCTGCAATCTCTATCTCGTTTTTTAGTTTATTTTCTTTTGTTAATTTTACTTTTTTACTTTTACAAGAAAAATTGTCATTATCTATTACGCTTAAAGTGCCATATGTAAATTCATCACCCGTTGAATTTTTTTTTGATTCATAATCATAATCAATAACAAAAGTTTTAAATTCAGGAGTATTTTCCTGAATACGCATTTTTAATGTGTTTATATTTCCAATTAAGCTTTCTTTAATACCCTCATCTTTTGAACAAGATATTTGAGAAGCAATTTTCAATTTATCCATTATAACCCTTCCATTAAATGGAATATGATTATATTTTGTGTTTAATTGCATTTATTTCCCTTTTTCTATAGACCATTTCTTTTAAAATGCAGTATTTACATTTTAAAAATCTGATTTAACCATTTTTAATATATTACCCTGAAAGATACTATTTTCTCTTTCAGATTTTTCTCCTTTTAAGGCAGAATTTAGTTTTATAACACATAAAACCACGCATTTTTTTCAAAACATAAACAAAATATTTTTTGTCTTTATTCTTTATTTTTTAATGCATTATTTAATGCTATTTCCAAAGAAGCTATTTTTCTTTGCAAAGCCTCTTTATCATCAGAATCTATTTCATTTTGCTGTGATAATTTTTCTGTTTTACGTGCATAAAATTCTATTTGATCCTTATATCTTAACCCCAAAACTACGGAATATACGAATCCTGAAAATACACCTATAATATAGAACAATAAACCTACAAAAAAAGTACTTAATACTGTATACTCGCCATCAAATGATATTCCTACCTGAGAAGTTGTATTATTTTTTAAATTAAGTGCCAATGCTAAAAGTACTATAGTAAAAAGTATTGATTCTATTATCATTAAAACTATTTTATTTTTCATTTGTTACAACTCCTTAAATAATTTAAAACTTTTTTGATATCATCATCTGCATCTAACTTAAGTTCAATTATATCATTATTTTTTAATACAGCAAATTTTAGACTGTATGATTGAAGAACTTGCTCTATAGTTTTTACCTTAAATTGTATTTTATTATATAATGAATCATTAACAAGAGGATGACCTATATAACTCATATGAACCCTTATTTGATGTGTTCTTCCTGTCTTTAGTATCAATTCTACAAAAGAATACCCTTTAAATTGTTCAATAACATTATACTCCGTTATTGAAGGTTTGCCGTTTTCAATAACTGCCATTTTCTCAGGTTTTACAGGATCTCTGCCTATAGGCAAATCTATCTTGCCTGTTTGTTCGTCAAAATTACCATGAACAATGGCATGATATTTTCTGATTGCTGTTTTATTTTGTATTTGCTCAGTTAAAAATTTATGTGACTCATTATTTTTTGCAACCATTAACAGACCAGAAGTATTTCTATCAAGACGATGTACTATTCCGGGTCTTAAAATTCCATTTATATCTGATAATCCTTCATAACCGTACTTATATAACAATGCATTAACAAGTGTTCCTGTCGTTTCTTTCGTTGTAGGATGTGTAAGCATATTTTTTGGCTTATTAACAACCAAAATATCTTCATCTTCATACACAATATCCAGCTTTATATTCTCGGGTTCTATTATAACTGAAAATTCATCACTTAATAATACTATAACCTCATCATCATTTTGTACCAAGAAGGAGGACTTCCTGATATTGCCGTTCACCATAACCTGATTTTTTTTTATTAAATTCTGTATTTGTGATCGTGATTTAAAAATTTTCTCTGTTGTTAAAAATGTGTCCAATCTTGTTGGCTGTTTTAAAGATTGGACACTAAAAATATACTTATTTTCAGACATTATTTTTTATTATCTCCTTGTAAATAAAGAGAATACAAGACAAATTGCTCCCACAATTATCATAATATCTGAAGTATTAAATACAGGAATATCCGGTAAAAAATCCATGCTTATATAATCAACTACATATCCTGTTGATACTCTTTCAATTAAATTAACACTTATACCGGCACTTAAAACAGCTAAAGCCGATGATGCAGTAGATGACATTTTCCCTGACAAAAATACCACGCAAATAGCAATAGCTATTAATGCCAAAATAGCTGCCATTATTAATACCTCTGATTGATCTTGCAATATTCCGAACGCAGCACCGGTATTATGAACTTCATATAAAGTTAATATTCCATTTCCGCATTTTCCGGTAGGTGATTGTTTACAAGCATATGTTACAATTAATTCTATACCATATGATAGACATCCAAAAACTATTGTTAAAACTATATATTTTAATATTAAAAAAATATCAAATGTTTCTTTTTTTTGAGGTCTACTTTTTACCATTAACTATCTCCTTACTTTTTTTATTATTATTATCATTCACAACATTAACTCTTGCCATAATAAAAGCCATACCTGTCATATTAAATGTTATATCCGGCGGATTAACGATAGGTCTTGTAACGCCGATTGTAATTGTCGCATATTCATTATGATTATCAGCATTCGCTTTTAAAATTCTTTGCAATTCTCCGGATTTTATGGATTTATAAACTTCTTTTTTTTCTGTTTGAGGATGCACAATTTGTTCATTTACTATTGAGCCTAATAGAAATACTCCATCAGGTGAAGTGGTTTTTATTTTCACATTATAATCAACATTAGCAGGAACTACTTCAGGAGCTGTTACACTTATATCCATTTTTTTTGCTTCACCATATTTTAAATACAATTTTTCTGATTCTATGGTTGTTGAAATAAGTTTCCACTCATCAGCCTCTTTTTGTAAATAATCTTTATAATAAATGTCAGAAATAACCTGTCCATAATCATTTACTTGTACTTGTTTAGCCGTAGTTGTTGCTTCCGCATATTCATGAGCATATACAACCGCATAATCTCCGTCTATTTTCATTTTTTCTATAGTAGTTGTATATTTAACATTTTTGTATGCATCAACTGCCAACTCCATCAATTCAAATATCGTTTTTTTATTAAACCCGTCATTATTAACAAAAGAATCGGAATAGAGATTTTTTAAAGCCTCTATATCATTCTTTTCCGAATATCTGTTATATTTTTTAAAAAATGATTGTATTTGAGATTCCGCAGAACGTTGAAATTTATTCTTTAAACTGAATTTTTTTATTACATCATCTTCTTTTTCCGTCAAATTGCTATTTTTTACATCAACCTTAACAGACGCAGCTTTATCAGCAGAAGGTGTTATCGAATATGCATTATTATTAATAAATAATAAGCTTGAGATAAATAGAAACAAACATACTTTTTTCATTTTCTTAACTACCTTTAATTTTTATTTTCTTCTCTATGTCTGTAAATAATACAAAACATAAAATCAGTACTCACTAACAATAAGTTTATAATATAAAGCCAAAAAACTAAATCCATAGAATTGAGGATTTTATTAATTATTCCGCAAATATAACCAAGAATTATTAATGATAAAAATAATCTGCTTTTTCCTTTTACGCATTTTGATTTATATGTTTTCATTACCGCAAAAGGCCAACTTGCTCCAAAACATATTAACATTCCTGCCTCAAAAAAACTCATTGATTTCATTTGAAAACTTTGTATTAAAAGATCTAACATAATTAGTCTCCACTCTATTTTTTAATCTGATTTTAACTCCCTCAATATCTTAATATTCCATTGAAAGTGTCCATTGTTTAAATCTGCCGTTTTAAAATTTCAATATTGTTATTTTAAAATTTTTGAGGGGACAAGACAAGATAATTTTAGCATAAAATATGTTTTTGGTAGAATAAAAACAAAAGGGAAATTTATGTTATTAGTTATTGATATTGGTAATACAAATATTACTATTGGAGTTTTTAACGGAGATAATTTAATTCATTTTTGGAGATTATCATCGGAATTAACACGAACCGAGGATGAATATGGCGTTTTTATAAAAAATTTATTAAGAGAAACTTATTGCGATATGAAAATTACAAATGCAGTAATTTCCAGCGTTGTACTTCAGCTTACCGAAAAAATAGAACTTGCACTAAAAAAATATCTTAATATTACATCATTTATCATTTCGCATAAAATAAAAACAAATATTGTGATAGACACTGATAATCCGGCTCAAGTAGGTGCAGACAGAATAGCTAATGCTGCTGCAGCTGCCAATTTATATGCTTGTCCTGCAATAGTAGTAGATTTTGGAACAGCTACATCTTTTGACATTGTTAATAAACAAAAAGAATTTATCGGAGGAATTATTACAGCCGGAATGAATATACAAGCAGAAGCTCTAAGCCGTAAAACATCAAAATTACCTAAACTTAATATTGAAGCTCCGGAAAAAGCTATTGGCAGAAATACAATTGATGCTATGCTATCAGGTATTGTAAGAGGACATGCTGCAATGATAGACGGTCTTATTTTTGAATGCGAACGTGAATTAGGTGAAAAAGCAATAATAATTGCGACAGGCGGATTCTCTAACGTAATCAGTAAATATCTAAGACGTAAGTTTGACTATATTAATCCCGATTTAACACTTTACGGAGCAAAATTATTATTTGATATAAATAATAATTAATTTAATGTTACACTTTACATTATAACGTTTTCCTTTGTTCATTCATCGGCAACTTATTTCTAAGTGTTGTATGTCAAATGCAGATAAATATTTCATATATTCGATTATAATTTTTTTTCAGATAATTTTTGTACCTTAAAAATCAAATCCGTTAATTCTCTTACAGCTCCTCTTCCTCCGTTTTTAGAAGATATAAAATTACATACATTTTTTACTTCATCAACAGCATCACTTGGACAACAAGCCAAACCGACTTTTTCTAAAACACATAAATCAGGCAAATCATCCCCCATATAAGCAACCTGAGAATAATCAATTTTATATTCTTGAATTAATGTATCAAGTGCCTTAATTTTATTTTTTTGTCCCATAAAAAGTCTGGTCATACCAAGATTTTCAAATCTTTTTTTTACTGTTCCGCTCTCTCTTGCAGTTATTATTGCGGTTATTATTCCTGCTTTTGTAAGCATAACAATACCTTGTCCATCTTTTGCATTAAATGTTTTATATTCTACACCATTCTCATCATAAGTAATACTTCCGTCAGTCATGACTCCATCAACATCAAATACAGCCATTTTTATTTTCATTGCATTTGTTTCTACTTCTTGATTTTTCACTATGCAACACCTGCCCTTAATAAATCATGAATGTGTATTAACCCTATAGGACAATCATCTTCATCACAAACCGCCAGAGATGTAATAGAATACTTTTCCATTAAAGCAAGAGCTTTTGAAGCCATATCTTCCGATGATATTGTTTTCGGATTTTTTGTCATTACAAATTTCGTTCTTAAAACAGATATATCAGGATATCTTAAAAGTATTCTTCTTATATCACCATCTGTTATTAATCCTGTCAATTTATTTTGAGAATCTACTATTAATGCACAACCAAGACGCTTTTTGGAAATTAAATCTACAGTTTCTAAGAAGGTATCTTCTTCATGTGCAATCGGAAGAAGATTTGTATCTTTTAACATAAGGTCTTTCACCATATATAATACACCTTTACCTAAAGTACCAGATGGATGATATAAAAGAAAATCTTCCGTTGAAAATCCTCTCTTTTTTAATAAACATATCGCAAGTGCATCACCCATAGCTAATGTCGCAGTTGTACTTGCTGTTGGAGCTTTTCCCAATGGACATGCTTCTTTCTCCACAGATATATCAAAATAAATATCTGCACATTTTCCCAATGTAGAATTTTTATTTCCGGCAAAAGCTATTAATGGAACTTCAAATCTTTTTATTAAAGGTAATAAATTTAAAAGTTCTGTTGTTTCACCGCTATTGGAAATAGCAATAACAACATCATCTCTTGTTATTATTCCGGAATCACCGTGTGTACTTTCCGCAGGATGAAGAAAATAGGCAGGTGTACCGGTAGAAGATAATGTAGCTGCTATTTTTCGCCCGATTAACCCTGATTTTCCCATACCTGTAACTATTATTCTTCCTTTTGAGCCTATAATTACAGAAATAGCTTTCTCTAAATTGCTATCAATTCTATCTTTCAATTTAAGTATCGAATCAGACTCAATTTGAAAAACCTCTCTGGCTAATTCCTGCATCGTTGTTTGTTGTATAATTTCCACGCTTAAACCTTCCGTAATCTATGATTAATTTATCCATTACCGCACTTTGCCTATATAAATTTCGCTTACTTTTCCTATCGCAAAATTTTCTTTTAAATTTCTATGTCATTATAAATTATACAATAATATAAAATTTTATTGTAAAATACATGATGAAGTTATGAAAAAACCATTACATAAAAATTATTTAAAAAATATAAATATATTAATAACTATACTTACTGTTATTCTTAGTATTGCAGCTTGGGGATTCTCGGAAGGAAATAGAAGTCCTTATATTTTAATAAACTCATTTTTTTGTATTCTGTTATTGCTATTTTATTTATTTCTTTTTGAAAAACAATCTGAAAAAAATTTAAATGATATAAAAAAAGAAATATTATTTATAAATTATCCGGTTAATATAGGTACTTTTTTCATATGTATTTTAGTTATCATTCTTTTATGTATAGCAACACTCGCCATTGTTAATCAGGAAGCATTAAATCTTATATCTGTATTTACATTTTTTATGAGTATTATTTCAATGCTTTTTCCCGCAATGATTTTATTGGTCTTTATTTATTTCATTATGCCGGCATTCATCATTCCGGGAATAATTCATAAAAACACAAAAAGGAATCTTAAAAAATTTTATTTAATTCTGGTCTTGATTTTTTTAATCTTATGCTTAATAAAAACACTTCCCAATATAATCAGATCCCAAAATATAGAAAAACAAGACAAGTATAAATGCGGACAAATCTCTTTAGAATACTCCAGAGAACCTTTAAATTACAGAAATATCAGTGCCGTAAGTGAAGAAAAATTAAAAAATATTAAAATGAAAGTCCCTTTTTATTATACTTTGGATTCTTTTAAATTCGATCAATATAAAGATGCTTCAAACTTTTGTAAAAATATTAATGCAAAAGTTCCTGATTATCTGCAAATGTATCATATTGCATTTAATAAATTCGATACTTTCGGGAAAAAATATTATTGGACAAGTAATACTGATGGTAAAATTCCAATTATTCTGGAGTTTGATAATATGTCATACAAATTAATTAAATATGACGGCAAAATCACTCCTTTGCTATACTGTGTAAGTGATGAAACTGAAAAAAATAAAAAATTCTTTTATAAAAGTAAAAAAATTGAACGGGAAAATTTCATAAAAAATATCATTAAAAATAATTCAAATACTGATAATCTGGAAAAAATATTGGGAGAGCAAACAAAACAACAAACCGAACAACAAAATTCTTATGTAGAATACCCTCCGCAATATTCTTCAAATCCATATATGAATAATACTTATCAAAATAATATAGATAATGAACGTAAGCATGTAAGTTTTAATGTAAAACTTGTAAGCAATGAAGTTTTTGAACAATTATTAGAAAAAGGTTATAACTACGGAAGAGAAAATACAATAAACAGCCGTTATGAAATAAACGATAATGCCCTAAAAGCAAGAATGAATATTGATTATTCATCTGATAATATAAGATTATGTTATTATCCATTTATTAACTATGGGGATATGAATATATATAATGAAGCAGAAATATGGAAACAAAGTTTTTGCACACCATCTTTTATTTTAGCGGAAAAAACTCCTGTTTTAAAAACTAAATATGAAAAAGACTCATATTGTTGGGCAAAAGGCGGCAGACACCCTAATATTCCGGAATTGATCGGAATACTAAAATATTTCAACAAAACGGATATAGGAACAAAATATTGGACAAATAATGTAATAACAGATAGTATTACAAATACAAAAATACCCGTCATGGCATATTATAGTGATTCACAAACTATTTCATTACAAGGAATTGATGAATCATTAAGTAATGAAAAAGCATATACATATTGCATAAAAGAACCGGAAATAAAATCAACAGTCATAGCAAATTATAAATCAAGATTTTATAACGAAAATGGATTGTATTATGCAAAAGAGATATGCCCATCCTGCGGATATTATGAAGTACCGGATACAATTATAATGAAATAATCAGGAGAAAAATATGAATTTTGAACTTAATCTTTCCATAGAAGAATTAGAAAAAAGAACCAACAAAGACTATTTAATAAGAAAACAAATGCTTACAGAAGATTCAGAAGAATATAAAAATCTAAATATTCAAGATAAAAAAGCACTAAGTCACCTTGTAAAAGCGGCAAACTATGCAAATATAATATATATGAAACAAGATAATGAATTAAATATTCCATTTTTAGATTATTTAAAAGAAGAAATAAAAAAAGGAAACAAACAGGCAGAATTAACCAAGATATTATTTGATGCCCAATTAGGAATTATAGGAATAGATTCTGAATCGAAAAAAGTTGTATTGTTAAAGAATGCACAAGAAAAAGATGGTAAAGCATTCTACCCTGCTGATATGAATAAACAAGAATTTCATAATATTTTAAAAAAAATGCTTAAGAATGGTGAAAAAGAAGAAGTTTCAAAAATATTAAACCAAAGAACAATAGTAAAAAGGGACGGAAACAAACTTAAAGCTGCAGATTATACAGAAGAATTTAAAGAAGAATTTACTAATATTGCAAAAGAGATTGAAGAAGCTGCAAAAATTTCAACAAACAAAGAATTTAATGAATATTTAAAATTACAAGCAGAAGCATTAAGACAAAATAATCCGATGTTAGATGCAAAAGCAGATAAAAAATGGGCACAATTGCAAGATACTCCACTGGAATTTACAATATCAAGAGAACAATATGCCGATTTATTAACAGGAAGTGTATTAGAAGATGAAGAATTAAAACAGCTTTTGGAAGAAAATAATATAACTGCAATTTCAAAAGATTCAATAGGGATAAGAGTTGGAATTGTTAATAAAAAAGGGACTCAGGATTTATTAAAAATAAAAAATTTTCTTCCGTTAATGGCAGAAAATATGCCATTAAAAGATCAATATGAACAAAACATATCGTCAGGAAATGATAACCTACAAACAATGGTTGATGTGGATATAGTATCCTTAAGAGGAGATGAAGGCTCATATAGAGGCGGTATTACAATTGCTCAAAACCTGCCGAATAATGATAAATTATCATTAACCATAGGCGGAGGAAGAAGAAATGTATACCACAGACAAATAAGAACAAACAATTCTCAAGATGCCGTTGAACGCAGAAAAAAAAGACTAAATGCAACATTAAATAAAGATTTACATAAATACTATAATCCGGAAGCAGATCATTGGTTCACAATTGGTCATGAAAATGTACATTCATTAGGGCCGAAATCAGGAACAGAAGCACTTGGAAAATATAAAAATATAATAGAAGAAAATAAAGCAGATATGGGTTCATTAGCTCTGCTTGATTGTTTAACGGAAAAAGGAGCTTATACCGACGAAGAAAAAAAACAAATTTTAGTAACGTTTGGTGCAAATTGCTTTTTAAAAGCAAAACCGGAACTGGCACAAGCTCATCGAGTCAGAACAGTCATGCAGGCATTCTATTTTATTAAAGAAGGAGCTATATCTGTAAATAATGACGGAATAATTGATATAAATTTAGAAAAAATGATTCCTGCAGCAAAAAAAATGCTTACTGAAATAATAGAAGTACAGCTCTCTCAAAATTTTGACAGGGGAGAAAAATTTATAAACAATTATTTTAATTGGACTGAAGAAATAGAAAGAGTCTCAAAAAAACTAAAAGAGATTGACAAATCTTTAAACGGAATGATAGTGACACCATTGGCAGATAAATTGTCTGATGAAAGTTTTACAGTAAGTACCGATAAAATATAAAAAATATTTAATTCGGTGCCACACTTTATCAAAGATTATCTTGAAATTTCATTCGTTGTTCACAATAGTGAATAAGAAAAATTTTCGAAGATCATTCCCGGGCAATATTCTTTACAAAAACTCCGGTAAAAATAAAAAATTAAACAAATAACTAATTGAAAAATCAATATGTATATGATAATATTTAGTCATGGGTATTTATCGGTAAGGGGGACAAAAATGCAAATTCAATCAATAAACGCAATAAATTCAATGTCAAGAGTTAATCCTGTAAGTAAAGTTGATTTTGAGAAGAGAAAAACACCCCAAACTGAAGGAAATAATGAAATAAAAGATAGTTTTATTTCAAGTTCGGATAATATTAATCAAAAATATGATATAGCTTGTCGTTTAGCAGCATTTTACAAAAATCAATATGATAATCTTGTAAAAGAAGGCTCTTGTCAGGCTTAATTTATGGAAAAATATTGGTGTGCATTTGCAAAATTGACAAAAACCGGTTCGGTTTTTGTCAATTTATTATATAAATATTTTGGTTCAATAGAATTAGCGTGGCATGCTGAAATATGTGATTTATATAAAATTCCCGGATTAAGAAAAAATCAAATTTCTTGTTTTATAGAAGAAAGAAATAAAATAAATCCTGATGAATGCCTTGAATATATAATGAAACGTGGGATAAAATTTATAAATTTTGAAGATAAAGCATATCCATATTTATTAAAGCAAATAGATAACCCTCCGATAGGACTTTTCGTATTAGGCGATTTAACGAAATGTAATCTTGAAAAGACATTAGCAGTAGTTGGTTCAAGAAGAGCAAGTGAAAATGCGAAAATAACATTAAACAAAATTCTTTCAGATTTTGCCGGAACTGATATATGTATTATATCAGGACTTGCAGAAGGTATAGATACAGCAGCCCATAAAAGTGCTATAGAAAATAATATGAAAACAATAGGTGTTATAGGTGGAGGATTTGACAAATTATATCCGAAATCAAATATTCAGCTATTTAATAAAATAATTAACGGTTATGGAGCTGTTATTTCGGAATATTGGCCTGATGAAGATGCACTAAGCTGGCATTTTCCTGTTAGAAACAGAATTGTATCAGGATTAGCAAAAGGTGTTCTTGTAGCAGAAGCAGCAATAAAATCAGGAGCAATGATAACAGCAAGATTAGCTATTGAACAAAATAAAGAATTAATGTGTATTCCGGGATTAATTTCAAATCCAAATACAGAAGGAATATATAAACTTTTGAAAGAAGGAGCAGCTCTTGTTGTTAATTCCCAAGATATATTAGATGCACTGAATTGGGAAATAATTAAAGAAACAAATGGAATACAAAACGAAAATACTAATCAATTAACGAATCAAGAAAAATTAATATTAGAATATATAAAAAAAGATTCACTTACATTTGATGAATTAATAATAAAAACAAACTTGAATATTAATGATTTAATGGTAATATTAACAAAGTTAGAATTAGAAGGAATAATTTCTCAACTAAACGGAGAGAGATATACAGCATTGGTATAAAATAAATGGCAAAGAAAAAAGAACAAATACTGGTAATAGTTGAATCACCTGCGAAATCAAAAACGATAAAAAAAATATTGGGCCCATCATATGATATTGAAGCCAGTTATGGTCATATAAGAGATTTTCCGCCCAAAGTTCTGGGATTTGATGTTCAAAATGATTTTACACCGACATTTGAAATTATTCCCGAAAAAAAAGCAGTAGTAAAAAAACTTAATGATATGGCACAAAAGGCAGATAAAGTATATCTGGCATCCGATCCTGACCGTGAAGGAGAAGCAATCGCCTGGCATGTAAGACAGGTTATTAATGTAGCAGATGACAAAGTATTCAGAATAGAATTTAATGAAATTACCCCAAAAGCAGTAACTTATGCAGTTGAGCATTCCAGACAAATAGATATGAACAGAGTAAAAGCTCAACAAACAAGACAAATTTTGGATAGACTGGTAGGCTATAAAATAAGTCCGGTATTATGGGAAAAAATGAGAAATTATCATCTTTCCGCAGGAAGAGTACAAAGTGTAGCACTGCGAATGATATGTGAACGAGAAGAAGAAATCAAAGCATTTACTCCCGTTGAATATTGGACAATTTCCGCTGATCTTTTAAAGGATAAAACAAAATTTAGTGCAGAATTATCAAAATATAAAAATGAAAAAATTGATATAAAAAATGAAACAGAAGCAAATAAAATAGCGGAATATTTAAAAGAAAAATCTCGAAAATATATTGTATCAAAAATTTCAAACAGAAATTCAACAAGGAAACCTACTGCTCCGTTTATAACATCAACATTACAAAGAGAAGCAAGTAATAAATTGGGTTATGGCGTATCAAAAACAATGCAGATAGCTCAAAAGTTATATGAAGGAATTGAAATCGGATCAGATGGGCCGGTTGGTTTAATCACATATATGAGAACTGACTCAGTCAGGATATCCGATGATGCACAAACAGCTGCCAAAGAATTTATAACAAAAAATTACGGAGAAAATTATTATCCAAAAACACCTAATAATTATGTAAAAAAATCAAAAAACGTACAAGACGCTCATGAAGCAATAAGACCATCATATATAGAAAAAACTCCTGAAAGCATAAAACAATACCTTACAAATGAACAATACCAACTATACAAATTAATTTGGAGTAAATTTGTAGCGTCACAAATGGAAAATGCTACCGTTCAAAATACAACAATTGATATAACAGCTGATGATTGTCTGTTTAAATCAGGCATAAGTAAAATAATATTTGACGGTTATTTAAAAATATACAATGATAATGATGAAGAAGAAAAAACATTAAAAATTCCGGATTTAAAAGAAGGTGACAATTTAAAATTAAAAGAAATTATTCCAAAACAACATTTTACAAGTCCGCCTCCAAGGTATACCGAAGCTTCATTAGTTAAAGCACTTGAAGAACATGGTATAGGAAGACCAAGTACATATGCACCGATTATTTCTAAAATTCAGCAAAAAAATTATGTTGAAAAAATAGAAAAAGCACTGGCACCTACTTCATTGGGTTCAACTCTATGCAAGCAATTAGTTGATCATTTTAAAGATATAATGAACTATGAATTTACTGCCAATATGGAAAATAAATTAGATGACATTGCTGAAAATAAATTAAAATGGAATGAAGTCATTAAAGAATTTTATAATCCATTCATTGAAACAGTTGCAGACGCAAAAAAGAATATGGAAAAAGTATTAATAGAATCCGACATAATATGCCCCAACTGCGGAAGTAAAATGGTAGTCAGAACAAGCAGATTCGGAACACAGTTTTTAGGATGTTCAAAATATCCGGAATGTAAAACAATGTTACCATTAAATAATAATGGAGAGGTAATAGAACAAACCAAAGAAACTAATGAAAAATGCGAAAAATGTCAATCACCAATGATACAAAAAAACGGGCCATACGGACCTTATTTGGAATGTACTAATGAGGAATGTAAGCATAGAAAAAGAATCATCAAATCTACCGGTGTAAAATGTCCAAAATGTAAAGATGGTGAAATTATATTAAGGAAATCGAAATACAATAAAATATTTTATGGATGTAATAAATATCCGGATTGCGATTTTGTTTCTTGGAATGAACCCGTAAATGAAAAATGCCCGTTGTGCGGAAATATATTAGTAAAAAAAATAACTAAAAAAGAAAAAAAATTAGTATGCTTCAATAAAAATTGTACTTTTTCAAAAGAAATGGAAGAATAAAATATGTATAAATTTGGATTAATAGGATATCCCCTTTCACATTCATTATCAAAAGTAATACACGAAGCAGCCTTCAAATCATTAGGAATGGAAGGAACATATGATATATTAGAAACACCCCAAGAAGATATTGTTTCAAGATTAAAGTATTTAAAATCAAATAAATATCAAGGTTTTAATGTAACAATTCCGTTAAAAGTTCCAATAACATTATTTTTATCAGGAGTAGATAATGCCGCAAATGTTGCAGGAAGTGCTAATACTATAAAAATAATGGAAGATTCATCATTGCAAGGATATAACACAGATATATACGGATTTGTAGAAGCGATTCCGGAAAATTTCAGGAAAGAATTGAGTGCAAATAAAGTTGCAATTATAGGCGGAGGCGGAGCTGCACGAGCTGTATCCGTAGGTTTTTCAATATTAAATGTACAAAGTATAGATATATATGTAAGAAATGTTATAAATGCCGGTGATATGACAGAAGTTCTGCAAAGAAACTTTCCGAATATAAAATATAATTGTAAGCAAATAGAAAGTTTAAAAGATTTATCAGAGTATAAAATGCTTGTAAATACAACACCTATAGGTATGAGAGGTAAAGCAATGGGTGTTTCTCCTGTTGAAGAAAAAATTATAAAGACAATGAATAAAAACGGAATTATATATGATATAGTATACAATCCCTTAAAAACAGAATTAATTAAACTTGCAAAAAAGCATAATATACAAACTATTCAAGGGCTTGATATGTTAATTTATCAAGGAGCCAAAGCATTTGAAATATGGACGGGTAAAAAACCTGATCCATTAAAAATGAAAATTGCCGCACTCGAAGAAATGATTAATTAATATGAAAAAAATAATATTAATAAATATTTTAATAATGCTAATACTTATAATGGTACTGGAATGGGTGTCTTTTCTTATTGCATTTAATAAAAATATTAATTTATTTGAAAATGAAGTTAAAATAAATAAAATTAAATATTATTTAAATCATAAAAGCTGTTACGTTCCGGGAAAAGAAGAATTTGAAGGAGAAATGAGACCTATAGAATATCGCAGTTCTCAGAAAAAACCTATTATTCTTTTAGGTGATTCTTTTACACACGGAAACAGATTAAAAGATAATGAAACATTTTCATACAAACTTGCAAATTATACGAATAAAACAGTAATAAATCGAGGTATTTGCGGCGAAGGACTCGGGGAAATATATAGACAATTAACTGATGATGAAATATTAAACAGATTTCCTTCAGATACGGAATATTTTATATATACATTTATTCCTGATCATATTGAGAGATCTTTTAGATTTAGAAATTGTGAATTATCCTATTTCTATATAACAAGATATAAATTACATAATAACAAATTAGAATTTATTGATTCTAATAAAAATATTTTTTCTATTTTTAATTATTTCTACATAAAAGCATTGCTTGAAAACTATATTTATTTAATACAAATACATGATACAAAAAAAACTTATAATTTATTTTATAAATATATTGAAGAAATTTATAAAATCATTAAAACAAAATTTCCGAATTCCAAATTTGTGATTTTATACATGTATGATATTTTTGATTCTAGAGAAGATGATGGGAAATTTAATATCAATGATTTAAAAAAAGTAAAAGAAAAAAATAAAGACATAATAATACTTGATTCTTTAGAATTATGTCCTCAATTAAAAGAAAATAAATATTGGATGTTTGATGGACATCCCTCAACACAAGCCTGGGATATTTTAGTTCCCGAGATATCAAAAAAACTGGAATTGAATACAAATAAATGAATAATCATAAACAAATTAAATTAATAATAATCAATATAACAGCAATAGTTTTAATTCTAATCATAATAGAATTTGCATCATATCTCTCATTATGTTTTAAATACAAAGAAGATATAATTAATTATAAAAATATTTCAAAAAATACAATGGGGGGGGGGTATAAATAAAAAACCATCTCCATTTATAGGGTACGCAAAAGTTACAACACCAGATAAACAAAATTTAACTTCTGACTTTAGACCCATAGAATATAAAAAAACAAATAAAAAACCGATAATACTTTTTGGTTGTTCCTACACATATGGATTTGGATTAAACAGAAATGAAACTTTTTCAAAAAAATTATCTGATTATACAAACAGAACTGTAATAAACAGAGGAAGATCCGGAACAGGAATTCCATTTATGTATTACCAATTAAAAGATAAAGAGATTTTAAATGAACTGCCAAAGAATGCAGAATATATAATATTTACAATGATTCCGGATCACATTCCAAGATTATTCAGATATAGAAACTGGGTTATGACAGGTGATCATACATTAAGATATAAAATCAAAAATAACGAATTAATACAAGATAAATTATTATTTCCTTTTATTCATTCATTTTTTACATCCATAGTTATTGAAGAATTTATAGCAAAAAAATCTGCCGAAAATCAAAAAATAAGAAATAATCTTTTAACAAAATTAATTTCTGAATCTTATAAAGAAATAAAAAATAATTTTCCAAATGCAAAAATGGTAATTTTATATTATCCTTGCCCATTAGATCAAGAAAATATATATAATAATGAAATTAATAATTTAAAAAAAGAAAATAACGATATAATTTTTATAGATATTAATAAAGAACTCCCTAATCTAAACAAAGAAGATAAATATTGGATTGAAGATAATTCACATCCATCTTCTGAAGCTTGGGATATAATAGTTCCATTTTTAAGTAAAAAGTTAGAGTTATAAAATTGTAAAAAATATTTGCAATAAGAAATTTAAATATCAACATCTTTCATCATAGAAATTAAAGTAGAAATTGTTGATTCCATAGTAACACTATCAGAAGTTTTTTGTTGTAAAAATGCATTAATTTGAGGCATTAGCTCAATAGCTGCATCAAGTTTTGGATTTGAACCGGCATTATACATACCTACATCAATTAAGTCCTTATTTTCACGATATAAAGACATAATTTTTCTCATTTTATAAGCAGCTTGCTTATGTTCTTCCGTAACAATTTCCGTAAATAAACGGCTAATGCTGCCAAGAACATCAATAGCAGGATAATGATTCATTTCCGCAACTTTTCTTGAAAGGAAAATATGTCCATCAACAATACCTCTTACAGTATCAACAACAGGATCATTAATATCATCACCTTCCATCAAAACAGTATAAAGAGCAGTAATAGAACCTTTAGGACTATTACCGCTTCGTTCAAGAATTTTCTGAAGCCAAGAGAAAATAGAAGGCGGATAACCTTTGATAGTAGGAGGTTCTCCGATAGAAAGTCCAACTTCTCTGCCTGCCATAGCACATCTTGTAACAGTATCAGTCATCAAAAATACTTTTTTTCCTTGATCTCTAAAATATTCACAAACCGCAGTAGCAGCCATTAGACATTTTTGTCTTATCAAAGGTGGTTGATCACCCGTTGAACAAACAAGAACAGATTTACTCATACCTTTTTCACCCAAAGAATTTTCAACAAATTCTTTTACTTCTCTTCCTCGTTCACCAATAAGTGCAACAACATTAATATCAGCATCAGAATTTCTAGCAATCATACCAAGCATAGTACTTTTCCCGACACCGGAGCCTGCAAATAGTCCCATACGTTGTCCGGCACCCAAAGTAAGCATAGAATCTATAGCACGCACACCCGTTGAAAACATAGTCTTAATAATCGGTCTGTCAAAAGCACCCGGAGGGGGATTATCAATATTAACATATTTACATCCTCGTATATCCATAGGTTTTCCGTCAATAGGTTCACCTAACGGACTTATTAATCTTCCTAACAAAAAATCTCCCATCGGAATTCTTATAGCCTGTCCTGTAGATTGAACCAAACTGCCTTGACCAATTCCCGCCCCGTCATATAATAATAATAATTGAGCACTTTCACCTTTAAATGCAACGACTTCAGCAGGTTTTCTCTCACCTTCCGCAGTTTCAATAAAACATAAATCACCTATTTTTAATCCCGGCAGTTTTACCTCTACCGTTAACCCCAATAATTTAGATACTGTACCTTTATATGAATAAAGCTGTGTGGAATTAATTATATCAAATGCCTGTTTTTTTACATACTCTATTGATTTTTCACGTGATTGATCTAACATTTTTTACCTACCCGAAATTATAATTTGCAGACTCTCCAATTGTATCTACCGCTTCAACTCTAATATCTGTAATTAATTCAGAATAAGAAATTACAACAATAGTCGGTATATGACGTTCCAAAAGTTGATATAAAGGCAATCTTATTCTTGGAGAACACAAAATAACAGGTTGAACATTAATACTCTGATGGGCTCTAATCAATGTCGAAGCAGCTGATTCAATTAATTCTTGAACCTGCAACGGATTTAATAAAAACATAGTACCCAATTCCGTTCTTTGACAACTGTCATCTAATGTTTTTTCCCACTCCGGAGATAAGGTTAAAGCATATAAAATTTTATCAGGCGTACAATGAGCTAAACAAATTTGTCTGCCTAATGCTGCTCTTAAACGTTCAGATAAAATATCCGGTTCTTTAGAAAATCTTGCATAATCACATAATCGTTCAAATATATATATAATATCCTTTATTGAAACTTTTTCTCTTATTAAATTTACAAATATTTTTCTTAAATCACTTGTTGATATAATAGTAGGTACTAAATCATTTACAAGAGTAGGATCCTGACTTTTAACAAGTTCCATAAGTTTAAGTACATCTGTTTTTGTCATTATTTCATCAACATATTTTCTTACGCAATCTTGAATATGAGTAATAATAACATCAACAGAATCTACAGCAGTAATGTCTTTTTGTTCTTTCAAGTAATTTGTATCCATCCAATACGCTTGAGTTTGATATGTAGGATCAAGACCGATTATAGCATCTTTAGGTACTTCTCTGCCTGTAGAATCCCATTGATCTGCAATAACCATACTTTTTTTAGGATATACAGTACCTACAGCAACAGTATTTCCCCTTACTGATATCATATATTCATTTGCACCAATCGCTGATGAATCCATAATTCTTATATTCGGAATAATATATCCCAGTTCATCAGTAACACGCTGTCTTAAAGCTGCAATTTTAGGCAGAAGCAAACCATCTTGTTCGGGATCAGCTATTTCTAACAATGCTGAACCAACTTGCAGATTCAAAACATCAACCCCTAGTCTCTCATACATTCTGTTTGGATTGGTTAAATCACTCATACTCTTTTTTACTGCATCTAATTGTCCCAATTGAGATTGAACATCCTTATTCACAGAAACAATCAAATAAGCTCCTAAAATCAAAAGAGCATACACCGTAAAAGTATACCAAGGTAAACCGGTATAAAAACTGGTTAAAACAATTATAATTAAAAATACAACAGTAAATATCAAACTTGAAGGCTTATTTAATATTTGTCCTGCAAGATCTCCGCCCAACGAACCTCCTGATGCCGTTGATCGAGTCATTACAATACCTGCTGCAATTGCCATTAATAAAGAAGGCAGTTGTGCAGCAAGTCCATCACCAACAGTTAAAACAGTATATTTTTTTACCGCTTCACCTGCCTGCATACCTTGCATTAATACACCAATACATAATCCGCCTACTATATTAATAATAACTATGATGATACCTGCCATTGTATCACCTTTTACAAACTTCATTGCACCATCCATAGAACCGTATAAATTTGATTCCCGTGCAAGGTCCTCACGTCTTCTCGCTGCTTCATCCGGTGATATTAAACCTTGATTAAAATCACCGTCGATCTGCATTTGTTTACCGGGCATAGCATCTAATGCAAATCTTGCGGCAACTTCTGCTATACGTTCCGAACCTTTTGTTATAACCATAAATTGTACAACGGTTATAATTATAAATATTACAAATCCTACAACTAAGTTTCCGCCTGTTACGAAATTACCGAATGCATCTATTACTTCTCCTGCTTCACCTTTTGATAATATTAATCTTGTTGAAGCTATCGATAATACAAGTCTAAACATCGTACCTATTAATATAATAGAAGGAAATGATGCAAGTTCTAATGGCCTTTGAATATACAATGATATCATTAACAATAAAATACCTAATGTTATATTAAAACTAATCGCAAAATTTACAATCCATGATGGAAGTTCACAAATCAACAATACTATTAGCAATATTACAAATATTGCTAGTAGTATTTCACTTATCATTGATTTTTGATCTTGCGGTTGTGCCACCTTTATTACCTTCTTTTAACTCTTATTTTTTAATGCTTTTTCCAATATTAACATTTGTGACTCTATTGTTGCATTAATTATACCATTAGAAGTTTCTATAATTACCCCTCCTTCTTTTATGGTGTTATCAGGAACTACGGAAATTTTTGCTTCTGAAGCACCATCTTTAAATATCTCAGGTATATTATCTTTTACAATTTCTACATCCTTTGGCATAACTTTTAAAATTAATTTATTTTCTGTGTTATTTATTTCTTCTACAGATTCTTTTATTATTTTGATTATATTTGTTTTATCTGTTTCTACTTCCTTTTTAATAATTTTTTTTGCAATTTCTATTGAAATATCTAAAATACATTCCGAAACTTTTTGATAAACTTCATCCTTATAATTAAAAAATTCAGAAAATTTATTCCTTAAGTCTGATATATCTTTTTCAGCCTTTTCAATTCCTTCTTTATACCCATCTATTTTTGCCTGCTCTTTTATTGATATTGCTTCTTGTTGTGCTCTTGAAACAATATTCCTGTCTTGTGTTCTTCTATATCCTCGTCTTCTTGTACCTTCTCGTCTTTCTTGCCTAGGTTCAAATGTTAAATCATCAAAAGATAAATCTAATTCATTTTTTGGTGGTAAAATTTTTTCTTCTTTTTCTTCTTTTTTTTCTTCTTCCGGCTGTTTTTCTGCTTTTTGTTCTATAGGCTTTTCCGCCGGTTTTTCTATTTTTTGTGCTGTTTGATTATTTTTTAGGTCAGAAGTATCTTTAGAAACTTTATTAATTTCTATTTCCGCTTTTTCTTCTTGTTTTTTTTCTTCAGACTCTATAATTTCCACTGAAGGATTTTTAATATTTGTATACTTTTTCTTTATAATCATTAATTTTTTCTTCTATAATCTTAACTAAAGATTGAATTACCAAGGGTGAAAATGACTCTATTGCCTCAAATTTAGGATCTAATATAAAATCTTTAACACTATCTCTTTCTCTTATTGCAATCTCGCTTAATACATCAACCGGAGTATATTTTAAAATTTTATAATAATGCTTCAAAATTTTTTCTACATTTAAATTATCCGATTCCGGAATCATACTTTTTATTTCTTCAATTGATTTTATAATCACTTGATGATCAATTTTATTTTCTAAATCTGTCATTCTCATATAATTAACAACATGTTGAACATCATTTTTATCAAGTGAATTTAATATTATTTTTGCTTTTTCTTCAGGTAGTTTTCTTAAAATCATTGCTAAAGAAGCTAGTTTTAATACTTTTTTTTCATTTGCGGCAATGCCTGGTTTTTCGGGCGGTACAGCTTCTTGAGCTTTCACTTCTTCTTGTTCATTTTTTTGAACCATATTATTTAAATTTGATGTATTAACCGCTACTTCATATTGTTGTTGTGATAATACTCCTTTTTTTACCAATTTCTGAAGTTCATCTGCATATACTTGTTTAACCTTATTTTCTATCAACGTAATTAAAGTATCTTGAGGCATTTTCTTTATTAATGCTAATTTAGCAGTTTGAAAAATATTTGCCGCCAATATTTGTAATATTGGTTCCCTATTTTGAGCAGGAATTTTTCCATTTATTAAATCAATAGATTTATGAAATGTCCATTCGCCTATAAATTGAGTAACCAAACAGGCCTGTTCTGCATTAAATTTAATTTGTGCATCATTACTCAATGCTTCACCTGACATTGTACAGAATTTTCTTACCGTATCAATTATCGTTTTTTTATCTTGGTCGGTTAATGTTGAAGGAGCAGCATTTGATCCGGGCTGTTGTAATATTTCCAAAGCCTGTTTTGCTAAATCTGTTGCAAATGCTTTATAATCAAAGCCTTCTATCGGCATTTTATCCTCCGCTATGACTGTTCAATCCATGTTTTCAATTCTTTTAATGTCTTTTCGGTATCTGCATGCTCTATATCCGAAGAAACCTCTTCTATTATTTCTTCTAAAGACAAATCCGGTTGTGATTTTTTCTCTAATTGCAATTGCTTTTGCTGTTCTAATAATTCTTGAGTTAATATTGTTTGTTTTTCTATTAATTCAGCTGCTTTCAAATTAACATCAACTATCTGTTTTTCTTGCTCGGTTGTTTTTTCTTTCAATTTCTTTAGTTCTTCTTCTTGATCCAATGAGGAATCTTTTAATTTTCTGTGAACAAATATGAATCCGACTACTAAACCGACTGCTATCAATACCAATGCCAACCACCAAGGATTCCCCGATGATTCTACAACCGGTAAATTAACTGCCCTGTCTGAAGCAAGATATGGATCTATTGTTTCTACATATCCTATAGAAACATCCTCCGGTTTTACTATAGGTGAAGCCGCATTTGCTATTAATGTTTTCAATTCCAATTCTGACATATTTGCAGGCATTGCATTGGCATTCATTGAAACAGCAATTGTTATTTTTTCTATTACACCTGCTTTTGTTGTTTCTGTTCTGTATGTCTTTGTGACACCCCAGTTTGTTTCTGTTGCTGATCTATTATAATTTTTATTTTGTGATGACGTCGAAGATGCATTTGCCAAGCCGTTAGGTAAATATACACTAACTGCATCCGAACCTTTATTTGAATCCTGTGATGTATCTCCCAGTCCTTCATTAAATGTTTGCTCAGTAAGTGCGGCTTTCTTATCCGGATCATATATTATTTGTGTTTGTTCCACCGGTTTTTGACTTAAGAAAGAACTTACAGTTACAACGTAATTCCCAGGGCCTACCAATCTATCTAATTGTGCAGATACATTATTTTTCATATATTGATCCATTTCCTGCACTTTTGAAACTTGATCATCAATTGATTTTACAAGACTGTTATACACATTTCCATTTGTATCTGTAATTGATATATTTTCCGCAGTTAATCCGCTTACACTTCCCAATAATAAACTTTTTATAGCTTTAACTACAGAATCATCCAACCTTTCTTGATTTGCTATCGTTAAAACTACCGTTACCGTAATTGGTTTTTTATCTGCAGTATATAATGTCGAATTATCGGGTATACTAACCAAAACAGAGGCATTCTCTACTTTCGGTAATTTTCTTATTAATCTTGAAAGTTCCCCATTTACAGCTCTTGCCAATTTTATTCGTTTATCATCTTTAGTTGATGTAAAATCACTTTTATCAAATATTTCAAGACCCACATTTTGATCTACAAGCCCTGCCTTTACTATTTCCAATAATGCTCTGTCTCGCTGTGCATCAGTATACTTATTTGCCGCCAAAAAAACTGTTGTTTTTGAACCATTCAGTGTCCTTTTTGCATTAATTCCGCTTCTTGCCAACAGAGTTTGTATTTCCAATGCTTTTCCGGCATTATCAGTTTCTATTATTGTAAATGGTTCTTTTTGTATTTTATCAGTTGTTTTTTCTGCTGATGAGCCATTGCTGACAGATATACATACAACAAGTATTATTATAATCAACAATGCAGCAACACCACCGATTACAGAATATAATATTGTTTTATTTTTCAGCAGTTCTTTTATATTCATAAAGCCCTAATCTTTACAATTTCATCTACTTGTTATTATACATTCTTTTTATTAAAAGGTTAATTTCTTAACACTATTTAGCATAATTTATCTTAAAATAATATTAAAGTACATAAAAATTGTACATTTCTAAACTATATCAGATAGATATATTCATTACGGTATTATATGCACTAACAACTTTTGATGTAACCTGTGTTGCCAATGTTATTCCCAGATCCGCCTTTGCAATAGCCGTCATTACATCATGAATATCAACTTCTGAATTTCCCATCATTTGTTGATTTAATAATTGATCCGGTTTTTCAATTTCACTATTTATATTACTTACTAAACCTGATAAAACTGTTTTAAAATCAGATCCGTTAGATTCTTTCATTGAACTTATTCCAAATCCTTTTTGTGAAAATTCATCTATTGGCATAGAAGAAGATAAATTTGAAAAAATATTTATATTTGGCACTAGTCTATTTTCCAGCATGATTTATAACCTTTCTTTTTAAAGATAATTTGCAAGTATATTTTTAACATAATTTTGAGTTTCTCTAAAAGGAGGTATTCCATTATATTTATCAACATTACCCGGCCCTGCATTATATGCGGCAAGTGCAAGTATTAAATTACCATTATATCTTTCCATCATACTTTTTAAATATCTTACACCACCATCTATATTTTGCAGCGGATTATACGGATCTTTTACTCCTAAATTTTTTGCTGTCTGAGGCATTAATTGCATTAATCCTTTTGCTCCCGCTGAAGATTTCGCATTTGGATTATATCCTGATTCTTGTTTTATAACTGCATTTACTAATTTCTCATCTACTCCGTGTTTTTTTGATATAGTTGATATTAATTCTTTAATATGACCTTTTGAAATTTTATTTTTTACTTTTGAAACATCATTTTTTTCAGGATTAATTTTATCAGCTACAATTGCTTCTACATTTTTTTTAGCTGTTAAAGTACCAAACTCTATCGGTTTTTGAATTTTATTAGTATTAAATCTTGTATGTACATTCAATGATGAATTTAATACATCTTCAAATGTTTTAAAATCCACCCCATTACCGGAAAGATCATCTGTCATTCTTTTTGTTTGTACATAATTACTAATCTGCTGTGACCTTTTTACAGCAGATTCTTGACTTGATGAATTTAATAAATTTTGTATCATACCCGTAAACATCTTTTACACACACCCCTTAAATCTAGCTTCCTATTGAAGATGCCCTATCAGCCATTGTTTTAGTTATTGTTAATATCGCAAGACTCGCTTCATATGCTCTCTGTGCCATTATTGCATCAGTTATTTCAACTAACGGATCAACATTTGAAGTTCTTATATAACCATTTTCATCAGCATCAGGATGACCGGGTTTATATATTTTTTCGCCCAGTGTCGGATCTTCTACAACTCCTGCCAGAGCCACACTCCCAGTTGAATATGGAAGTGTACCGGCACCAAAAGTCGATTCTTTCATTTGATTCATAACACTAAGAAATGAACTCCTGTCTGTCGCTACTACTAATGGTATTTTTCTAACATAATTAGGAGTATCCAAATTCGCTATATTCTTTGAGTTTAAATCCAACCTTGCCGAATGTACCTTTAGTCCATCACAGCCGATATTCATTGCACTAAATATACCCATTATCCGTTACCCATATTAATTACTTGACGCATTTCCGTTATTAAAGATGTCATTCTTCTTGCTGCTATTGTATACATCATCACATTTTTTTGTGATTCCGCAAGTTCCGTCGCCGGATCAATTTTTTCATTACTTGTTTCAATATTTATAGGTGACGCACCCAATTTTGAAGCCAGTTTTGTTTCCAAAGAATTTGTACTACCTGCTAAATATTGCGTGAATGATACATCTTTTCTTTTGTAATTCGGCGTATTCATATTTGCTAAATTACTTGCTAATGCCTTATGTTTTTCTGCTATCAAATCTAATGCATTTAACGTTCTATTCATTGGATTGTTTATCGGAAACATTTAATCACCTTCTCTGCTATTGATTCAATTGCAACATTTCTGAATACATTTTATTAACCGCACTCATTACTTTATTACTGGCAAGTAATGAGGCATTTAATCTTAATAATTGATTTACTTCATTAAACAAATCTACATTTGTTGACTCAAGATTTCCTTGCAAAAATTTTGTATGATTTTTTTCTAATATCGGATCACCTGATTCTTCCGTTAACAGATACTTATTATTATCACTAAATTTTAAACCTTCCGGATTCCTAAACGTTACAAGAGGTATTGTTCCCAATAATTCTCTTTTTGTTCCGTCATTAGAAAATATTTCAATATCACCATTAGTATTTATTTTTATATTTTCATAATTTACGGGAAGTTGTATTCCATCTCCGACAAGATAACCATCATTTGTTATAATATAACCGTCTTTATCCAGTTTAAATGAAGCATCTCTTGTATATACTACATCTCCTGTAGGTGATGTTACGGGAATAAATCCTTGACCATCTATTGCTATATCTAGTTCATGTCCTGTTCTTGTTATTGCACCATTTGAATAATCAGTTCGTTCATAACCGGTTAAATATCCGTTTTCATTTAGAACTTGTTCAAATCTCATTGCTTTATATCCGTTAGTATTATAATTTGCAACATTTGATGATATATAGCTCATTCTTTCATATTGAAGTTCTGTATTTATTACACCTTTATTAATTATTCCTTGTATTGTTGTCATTTATATCCTTTCCTAGCTGCCTAACGAAGATATTGCTCTTTGTATATTCGTATTTTGCATTTTATAAAGCTGCAAATTAGCATTAAATGTTTTTGGATATGGAAGTGCTTCTAAAAATTCAGTTTCCAGTGTCACATTTGAATACTCGTTATAGCCTTGTCTTATATTAGGATTTAACACTATTGAACCATCTGCGTTTACAACTGACAAGTTTCCTGCCAATTCAAATTTTCTTGTTTTTCTGTTTAATACTCTTACTGTTCCGGACAAATCTATATTTATATCTTCAATTGATTCAGGTATTATTGGTAATTTTAACGGAGTACCCATGTCTGTAAGTACTTGACTACCATCTAAGGCAAGTATTTCGCCTTCTTTTGTCATTTTAAATCTTCCGTCTCTGGTTAACTTTATTCCTTCGGGTGTTTTCATTTGAAAATATCCTTTTTCTGCGAGTGCCACATCTAAAGGATTTCCGGAAATTCCGAGTCTTCCTACCGTGTCATCTGTAGTTACCGATATTGCATCTTCGCCTATATATTCCGCAAAAGAAGAAACTACGGGTATTTTCCTTTGATAGCCCACTTTATCGAATCCTGCGACGTTTTCATTCGCAATACCCATTAACATTGTTTGCATTCTCATTGCTCGAATGTTTTGGACTATTCCTCTATCGGTATAATTTATTCCGCCAATAAATGTCATACAACTTTACCCTTTTTTTACATATTTAATAATAAACTATTAAATGTCAAATGTAGTCCTATTTTTAGTTGATATATAATATTTTGTTAAATACTTTATCCTCTATTTATATGATTTTATACATTTCAGAAAATTTATGTGCTATTATATTACTACTAAGTGTAAAATGGTTTCGGATATGCGTATAAAATTATTTATAATTACACTTTTCGTATTATTTTCTTTTTGTACGAAAGCAGAAGCAATTAAAATAGGATTACAAACAAGTGTAAAGGAAGTAAAAATAGCTTCTTCAGTTCCTGCTGAAATATATGATACTATTAATAATAAATCTTTATACCAAATTCGACCCATGATTATTTATCATTTTAAGCCTCACGGGAATGAATTATTAGTTAACATTGATAAAAAAAATATTCCTCTTAAAACGAATCAAGTTGCCATAAGAACAATGAAACCAGGATTTTTATGTCAAAAAAGAGCCTGGTACAGAGGTAATTTCTTAATTAATAATTTAGGAGATTCAATAACTTTAATAAATGATGTATATCTTGAAGATTATTTAAAAGGGGTTGTTCCTTCTGAAATGCCGTCTAAATGGAATGAAGAAGCATTAAAAGCTCAGGCTATTGCGGCAAGAAGCTATGCTATTGCTACACGAAGTGCTGGTAAACATGCTTCTAAAGGTTATGATTTAGTTGATACAACGGCTGATCAAGCATATGGAGGTGCCAGTGCGGAAAAAGTTACTACCTCTAAAGCTGTTGATGATACGAAAGGAATTGTTCTTGTTCAAGACATGAAAGTAATTCCTACTTATTATCATGCCAGCTCCGGCGGGCAAACAAAAGTTTGGAGTTCCGGTAGTTCTTTTCTACAATCAGTACCTTCTTTTGATTATGGAACGAAAAAAAACGGGCACGGTGTCGGTATGAGCCAGCACGGTGCCAATAATCTTGCAGCACAAGGCTACAATGCTTATCAAATCCTCAACTATTTTTATAAAGATTTTAAATTCGCAAGATTAAAAGATAAACCAGAGTTATAAACTCGATTTCATTATTTATACATCAGAGAAAATTTTGCAATAAGGAACGTTACAAAGCAGCGAACACTTGAAGCGAGTAAGCCTGTATCCGATAACTTTACGATTGCTACACTGTATTAAATATTGTTATGTTATTTTTTTGGATTTTTTAATTCATCCGGTATATATTTTGTCCAGTCTTTCTCCAATTTATCAATAAATTTGTGAGCCTCTATTACATCATCATAATTTATAGGTAATGGTGTTTCCTGAATTTCAAATGGAGATTCCCCTTCTTTTATTTCAAATCCTGATGTCCCCAAAAGTGCTACTCCAAAACTCTTACCACATTTCGGACATATAATTTTTAATACAAGTAAATCTTTTTCTTGCCTTTTTATAAATATTGCATTTTCATCAAAATCATGTTTGCAAACACTGCAGCACAATCCGGAAAACAATTGTTTTAATTTTGATTTATCCATCTTACCTCTTTTATTATATACATACGTTTAATTTTTTTTTAATAAGGGCATTATATACATGTGATTATTTAAAAAAAGGAATTGTGTTATGGATGGTCTCTACTTATTTTTATTCGGTGCTCTAATGTATTTCTTGCTTATTTGGGTTCCTTCTAAATTTGAACACTTCGGAAATGCACATTAACGAGTATCAAACTATTTACATGAGAACACGGCTTTTAAGGTCGTGTTCTTTTACTTTATATACTTCCTTTTTTAATCTTCTTAAATCCTTTGTGTTCTGCACAATTTTAGATTCTTAATTTTTGAACACATTATTTTAGACAATTTTTATATTTATTTGTTCCCTATTTTTCTTCCCATATTGTATTTTCTTTTGTATCTTTTAATACTATTGATATAGAATCAAACAAGTTTCTTACTTTATCCGCAATTGCCCAATTTTTTTCTTTTCTTGCATTATTTCTATATTCAATAATTTTATCCATTAATAAATATCCATTTAATTTTTTATCTTCATCTGTAAGAAAATCCATTTCTGCGATTATTTTGTCTAATCTCTTTTGTAGCTCTTCTTGAGAGAGTTTTTCCTTTTCTATATTAAACCCTAAAACGTTTGTAAGAGTTATAGCTATAGAGCAATATTTTCGAGCTGAATCTTTATTTTTTTCACATACCGATTTATTTAATTTTGTAATTGTATCAAATATAACAGCAAGTGCCTTTGATGTATTTAAATCATTATCCATTGCTTCTTTAAATAATTTTATTTCTTCTTCATTATTAATATCCAATGAATTATTTTCATTTCCCAAATATCTTAGAGCCTGATTAATTGATGTTTGTATTCGTTTCCATCCTGATTTTGCACCTTCTAAGGCAATATCATTAAATTCAACAGGCATTCTATAATGATTTGTAAGTATAAATATTCTTATTGTGTTAGCGTCATAATTTTCTAATAAATCATTTATTGTAATAAAATTCTTTAATGATTTTGACATTTTTTCCTTATTAATTGTAACAAATCCATTATGAAGCCAATAATTTACAAATTTACAACCGTTAGCACATTCTGATTGTGCTATTTCATTTTCGTGATGAGGAAAAATCAAATCGGCTCCACCTGCGTGAATATCTATGTGTTTTGCCAAGTGTTTTCTGCTCATTGCACTACATTCAATATGCCATCCGGGACGTCCTTTACTCCACGGTGATGAATAGCCGAATTCTTCATCTTTTTTCCATAGTGCAAAATCTAATTCATCTTCTTTTATTGTGGATGTTTCAACTCTTGCTCCGGCTTTTAAATCTTCTATTGATTGTTTACTGAGCTTTCCATAATCTTTAAAACTTTTTACTCGAAAATATACATCCCCCTGACTTTCATAGGCATTGCCATTTTTGATTAAATCTTTTATGATTGATATCATTTCCCCCAGTGTTTTTGTTGCAAATGGCTCTATATCCGGTTTTAAAACATTTAATTTCTTCATGGAATCTGCAAATATTTCATAATATCTGCGAGATATAACCTCAGCTGTTGTTTTTTCTTCCCTTGCTTTTTTTAATATTTTATCATCAACATCTGTTATATTTCGGCAATATGTTACCTCATAGCCCAGATATTTTAAATATCGGTACAACATATCCCATGTTATATAACACCTTGCATGACCTAAATGAGGATAATCATATACAGTCGGCCCACATACATACATTTTAACTTTATTATCTTCTATTGGTTTAAATTCTTCTATTGAATTAGTATATGTATTATATAACTTCATATTTATATCCTTTTTCTTTATAATTAACTTTTATTTTAATTTATCAATAAAAATTTTTCCATAAGCAACTTGAATTTTTCAGTTCTTATCATAATATTTATTTTCATAGTTATATCAAACCATACCCGAGAAAATTTCTCGGGTATGATCATAAAATTATACAACAAAAATTATTTTTTTACTTATTATTTAGCACTTAATGGTTTATATAAAATCAAAGTATTACAATCTTCAGGAGTTATTTCTAATGGAACTTCGTTCCCGTTTTGATCTTCCTTTTTTAAATAATAGTATTCTTTTTCTTGTTTTGTATCTTTATCTTGTATTTTCATTTTTTCGATTTTATATACATAAGAATCATCACTTCGTTCATTTTTTAATATTGTACCTTCAGTAAGTCCATGTTTTAATCCTTGTTTAGCATTAAATTGATCTGCCGACAGAATAATTCTATTGGCTATACTACCGTTTTGGACAGGTGATAATACTAATGAACTTGTATTCATTTCTTTTTCAATCGGAGTATTAGAATTATGGTTATCCGTAATTACCAATACAATTGAACCTTTATCATTGTATCTTAAAAATGCTTGAACTTTTTCATTAAAACTTTTTTCATCTTCCTGAAGAATAGGCAGTGTAACAGTTGAACCATCATTTAATGCACTAAGTTCATCTTTTCCTCTTATATTAGCTATTTGATTCATATTATTATAAAATTCTTTTATAAATTTATAATTATCATCTTCCAACCATTCCCAATTTATTACATTTCTATTTTGTTGATGATAATTTTTGGCTTTTGATTCATACCCGGTAGAACCTACTCTATCTCCTGCGAAATCTGTAGGACTTCCCGGTAACACCATTAATAATTTATACATAGCATAAAATTTTCTAAATGCAGGTTCTAATATCGATTTAATAGTTTCCGCTTCAACATTGTCTCTGTTACTAATTTTACCTTTATTATACTCAACTTCATCTAATACAGATTTTATTGCTACTTCAAATGGTCTTGTTCCAAATGCTTCCGCATCAAATTTTCTGCCTTTAAATTCGCCTAAAGTTAAATCTTTTATTGCTTTTTTTATTTCACTTAACTCTTTAGAATCTTTTACCGTTTCTTCAAACGCAGAATTTAATCTTGTTGCCATTGCAACAGCTTTATTGCTTAATCTGTCAAAATCAATTTCTTCTTCATTCATATCTAAACAAGAAGCAGCGGCTTTTTTATGTTCTTCATTTGTAAAGTCAGAATTAAACAATCCCATATCTAATCCAAGACAATGTAATACTCTTGGTTTATCATGGTTTCCTATAAATGTATATGAATTCACTACACCATCATCAGGACTCTGGAACAAAAATCCAGGGTTCGTTCCTGACCATCCTGTATCTAGTTTTTCTCTTATTTCAAAGTTTTTTCCTTCATTTACTTCCCAATTAGAATCACCTGTTTCAAAAGAATTTTTTGAGAACAAAGAAGGCAATAATGAAAAGAAATAATTATAATTTGCTACTGCAGTTATACCAGTTTCCTCTATGAATTTTCTTTCAGCATCCGCATCACTTGTATATGTACCTTTATCTTCATTTCTAAATAAATCTGCCAAATCTGTTATTTCTGCTGTAGTATATGCATGCCTGTTTATATCCAATACTGCTTGATTGTATTTACCCCAGAAATCAGTAACATTTTTCCATGCTTTTGTCATAGAATCCGCATCTGAACGTACTGAATCAATGGATGCTATATCTTTTGCCGCATCTATTCTCCAGCCCAATCCTGATTCTGTTCTGTCTATTATCATTTCTGCTAATTTAAAGCCTTCTAATGATCTATTTTTGAATCTTGTTTTTACGGATTTTATTAATTCTTCTTTATCTGATTCATTTATTTTCGATACACCATTTCTTAATGAATTAATTACAATTTGAGCTTCTTCTTCCATTGACATTCCATTAAACGGTATTCCTAAAGATTGAATCGTAATTTTACTTTCATCAACATTTGAGAAATCGAATTTTCCATCTTTACTTATTCTAATATCCGCATTTGGATCTAAAGCTTTTACAAAAAGATATTTTGTCAGATCGGGCACAATTTCAGATATTACATACTTCCCATATTCTGATACCATTTTATCATCAGATATATCCGGAATATTTTGTATTATCTCATCTATAAAAGGTACTACTTGTTCTGTATAGAATTCTTCAGCCTGTTGATATACTTCCTTATATTTTTGAGGCAGATTCGGATTCCCGGCTTTATATAAATCATATCGGGAAACACCTAACTCATTTTCAATATTCGGTTTTTTGGCAATATACGGGGAAGTTATAATTCCTAATAAATTTGTTGCTATTGGTAATGTTTCTAATGGAACTTCCATTGATTTTCTTAATATATAATCATTAACATTATAATCATTTCCAAAATCTTCCGGATTGATATCTGCCCTCATATCAGCATCATCCAAGCGATGCAAATTATAATTATCATCCAAAACATTTTTTATGACTTCTTCATCAATTTTATTTTCAGGATCTTTTGGCAGAATATTTTTATTTTCAAGATCTTTTATTTCATTTAAAATTGTTTGGGGATCATCATCAACCTTTCCGAGCATTTCAGACACATATTGCAATAATGTATCTGATGTTAATTGTGTCCAATACTTACCTGCGTTTAGTGCATATTCCCTAACAGCAAGAGTTCCTCTGTTAAAATCTTGTATTGCTTGTTCTCTTTGATAATCAGGTAAATCTATAAATCTTGAATCATCTTTATCACATCTATAAAAATTAAGTTTCGCTATATCTACATTACCGTCCCAGACCTCAAGTCCACCTGCGGCACTTTTATTTACAACATTAAAATTTGTATACTCATTTAATTGTTTTATTGTATCTATGTCTGCTAAATCAATTTTCCCTTTTTGTTCCGATATTATTTTTGCATTCCTTTTTAACTGTTCCGGGCTTACTTCTAAGGGGAAAGGATATACCGCATCATCATGCTTTGTTATATCATATATATTATCTGTATTTTTATTATCATATGTAGTTGTATCTATCGGAGATTCTGAATTTATTTGTTTTTCACTTGCTAATCGTGAATCATAAAATTGGACATATGTTGGTTTTAAAGAAGTATATGATGGATTTTTAGCGTGATATTTTCCATCCTTATCTATTAAGAATGGAGCATTTATTATTTTCATTCTTGTATAATCGCATTTATCAGGCAGTATTCCGAGTGATATTCTTGAATCAGCCCTAAACATATCCTTTGATATTGAATCATTACCCTTTCTCAGTAATTCTGACATATGTATCCCGCCAAAACCTTCATTTACTAATGCGGCATCTGCTATCCAATTCATTCCGTGTTTAAACAATTCAACTTGAAGTTTTTTAAAATCTTTTTCCGTTCCTAATGTTGGGGCTATTTGATATCCATTCTCCGTCCAATATAAATGTGATGAAATAGTGTCTTTTGTATACGGTGTTCCTACTATTCTTTTTACACCTTCTTTTTCTAATTCATTTAACCTTTTTATAATTCCCATGAAATTTCCGCCCAATTTATTAGCATGGGTTCTTACACTTGAAAGAGCTATCCCTCTTAAACTTTGATTTAATACTGCATTCCCGTTTATTCCTTCTACTCCGGGATAATATATATCGGGCATTATTAATTGCATTGGGCCATTTTTATTTATTGTTGCACGATTATTTAATATTACATTAAATTTATTATCAGAATTTTTTATATTATCAAATATTCCTATTACTGTTCCATTATCAAATGCATATGATACTTCTTTATTTTTTGATGTTTTGTCCGTTAGTTTAAATCTATATGCAAAACCTATATCTGACGTTATTTCTGATACCTCATCCATATCTATTGTAACTGATCCGTCTTTCATTGGATATGCTATTTTATCCCCTGATATGGACATATTCCCTTTTTTATCTTTGTTTATATTATATAATTCCAGTTCACAATCATATTTTTTGGGATCATATACATAATAAAACTTATGAACATCATACCCCGTTTTATCTATTGTTTTTTTGTGTCCTTTAAATGCAATATTTTGAAGATTTAAATGATTCTTTTGAATGTTCACGTTTTACTCCTTTTTCATGCAGAAATTTATATTATTTTAATTCATCTGAATGCTTTTTATTGCCCCTTTTTATCAACAATTTTAACAAAATTTTACACTATTTTTTGTAAATTTTTGTAAAATTTAAGTAAATATTATAATTTTTATGACAATATTTATTTATTTTGTACATTTATTTTCATCACGGAGAAACTATGACTAATTTAATAAATTCCCAATCTATCAATATTAATAACATCGACGATACTCAAAATTTCTTCAAAGGTAAAGCGTCTTACAATAATATTACAGTGGCTCAAGCCCTGCCGAAATATTCATTAAACAATGCTCTCAAAGAAAATAAACAAATCAGAGATGAATTTAAATATACAAATTATAAATCTAATGAAAAGAAAAAAATAAAACTCAATAATATTTTTAAAATGGGACTTATTTCAACTATAGGTATTTTATTACTAAAAAAATTGAAATAACAAATGGTGAAAAATGAAAATTCAAAATTCAGTTATATATAATAAATACTTTTATCAAGGAAAAAGAAATTCTTTTGCGCATAATTCCACAACTTCTGATTCATTTTCCATAAATTTTGGAGTGGCATTTTTAAAAGGTGAGCAACTTTACCGCTCAGATGAGCGAATTTTCCGTAGGGTGAAGTCGAGCAAAAGTGAACAAACCCGAGAATGTGAGGACGAGCTGAACGAAAAACGAAATGCTGTGAAGCACTCATTTGATACAAAGCGAATTATTGAGCCGATAGGCAAAATCAATGAGCCTGTATCCATAGCGAAGCGAAATGTGATAAAGGAAAATTCAAGACTGCAAGCACAATGTCGTGACACTAAATTAAATTCTAATTGTGCGGATAATACAAAAAATATATCTTTTAGCGGAAAATTCCTTTCTTCTCTTTTCCCCGGAAAAACTATTATGACTGAACCTGTTATTATTAATGATAATGGAACAAAAGATAAATATATTTTTGAATTAGCTCAAGGTTTAAGCCAATTTACATGGAAACCCATACAAACTTCAAATTTACAAAGCATAGTAACTCCTTCTGAATTAAAACAATTACTGCCTCAGTTAAATAAAGAAAATTTTATCTCTTCTAAACAAAATCAAGAAAAAGGTATTTATTTTATTGATCTGGATTATCACAGCAGTTACTCCAACGGACAAGAAAATATTTTTGATATTCTTGAAAATATTGCAAAATTTTCAAATAAATATTATAAACAAACAGGAAAAGATTTTATTTTTGCACTTACAGACAGAGATACCGTTGAAGGTGTTAAACACGCAATAAGAATTATTAATGATAATCCTGAAAAATTTAAACATTTAAAATTTGTTCCCGCTGTAAAACTGACTTTTGCCCATGAAGCTCCCGGGTCTTTTATTGGTTATGAAAATAGTGAAATGCTTGTTTATGGTATTAATCCTTTTTCCGAAAATTTTTCTACATTCCTTCAAAATATTATTAAAGGAAGAAGAAATACTATTATTAATTTTATAAAAAAGGTTACTCAATTATATCCTGAATTCGGATATACCGTTATTGAATTCGCTGAACAAAACAGACATAAATATAATAAAGATTTTACAGTTTCCAATCTTTATTGGCGTGCCAGAGAATATGTTGAAACTAAAGGTGATCTTGCAATAGGAAGAAATTACATGACTCCTAAAGATGTTCTTGAAGAATCTGAAGACATATTCAATAATTTATATGTAATTAATAAAGGATCTAATGATTCTGAATTTTCTGCCATTGACTCTGATATCATAAAAGGCAAAGAATTAAATAAAACAATAAAATCCATATTTGAAGAATATTCAACTCATTATGATGAAGAAAAAGGAAAAGTCGTTTCTGCTGCTGAAAATCCTTTTGATGATTTAATTGATTGCCTCTCAAAAGAATCACAACACCCTATTATTGCAATTTGTGCTCCATTTTATTTATCTCATTACTATGATGAAAAAGATTCACATGAATTTCCAAGGGTAATCAATTTTATTAACACATTACAAGAAAAATCTAAAGGAATGCTTACAGCTTTTGAAACTGTTGTGCCTAGCTATGATTTAGATACCGGTATTGACAGAACCCAAATAGAAACTTTTAATGATTATGTAAAAAAACATACAAATTTATTTGAAGTTGGCGGAAGTTTTTATAAAAGATTTAAATAATTCAATGCCCCAGAATTTCCTTTACCGTCTTGATTTAATACGGTGCCATTAACGCACAATGTTACACAGTTTTTAAATACACTCTATTTTCACTCTGTTAACATTGATAATTTAATTTCTGCTTAAATCATATTTTAAAACTGCATCATTGCCCTGCTCGGAAATATATAGGACATCATTTTTAATATATAGAAAATAAGGCTTTGAGACATTACTCATAAATACACTTGCTATACCGCCTTTTGTTATTTTTATAATATTATTCGCATCAAAATTTGCTACATAAATATTATCATATTTATCAATAGCTAATCCAACCGGGCCGTCTAAAAGATTTCCTTTGACAAAATTTGTCCTTTTATTTGCTTTATCTACTTTTACTATCGAATTATCAGAATAACAAGCAACAAATATATTTCCTTCCGAATCTACAGACATCCCTGCTGGTGATTCAAAATTATCTAACAATACTCTTTTGTTCTTATTTGATGTTGTAACCTTTGATCTTTCAATCTTTCCCGTCTGGTTATTAAACATTTCCTCTGAATCTCTTATTAATTGCTCAACTACATAGTAGTATTGATAATCTTCAGGAATATACTTCAAATATTTTAATGCCAAAGAATAATTTTGACGATTATATGAAATTTTTGCAGCCTGTAAAATTGAATCATAATCACTCGGATTTAATGCTATTACCTTTATATATGCATTATACGCTTCATCATATTTTTTTTGTTTTACATATATTGAGGCAATATTATAATATGCATCATACATTTTAGGATCATATGATAATGCTTCATTGAAACAAGATATTGCACTATCATAAGCTCGCATTTTTTCCAGTGAAACACCTTTTTTATAGGCAATCGCAGCCTTTGTTTTCATTTCATCACTTATATCTTCATCATCATATGCATATACTGATTCAGATAAAAATATACAAAGTACAAATATTAGAATTTTAAATAATAATTTTTTCTTCATTTTACCAACATTTTTATAGGAGTACCATAATTAAATTGTACAGCTTCTTCTAACTTAAAGGCAACATTTAATAATTTTTGTTCATTTAAACAATCTGATTGAAGCTGTAAACCTATAGGCATCCCCGTGGAATCTAATCCAACAGGAACATTCATTGCGGGTATTCCTGCCAAATTAGCCGTAATTGTTGCAATATCTGTTAAATACATACTCAACGGATCTTCTATTTTTGAACCTATATCAAATGCCGTATGTGGGCATGTCGGAGATAATAACACATCAACTTTTTTGAACGCATTATCAAAATCATTTTTTACAAGACGTCTTAGCTGTTGAGCTTTTTTATAATATGCATCATAATATCCGGAACTCAAAGCATATGTACCTAACATTATTCTGCGTTTAACCTCAGGGCCGAATCCTTGAGCACGAGTTTTAACATACATATCATATAATGTATCTGCATCACTTGCTCTATAGCCATATTTTACCCCGTCAAATCTTGCCAAATTTGAACTTGCTTCTGCTGTTGCAACAACATAATATACTGCTATCGAGTATTTAATCAAAGGAAGTGAAATTTCTACAATTTCTGCTCCCATTGTTTTATATACTTCTATTGCTTTTTTTATTGCTTTATCCACATCTGAAGCCAGACCTTCAGTACATAATTCTTTGATATATCCTATTTTTATTCCTTTTAAATCTTTTTTCAAATCTTTTGTGAAATCAGGCACTGATTGGTTTAATGATGTAGAATCATGCTCATCATGACCTGCTATTACATTCAGTAATAATGCTGCATCTTCAACTGTTTTTGTTATTGGCCCTATTTGATCCAAAGAAGAAGCAAATGCTATTAATCCATACCTTGATACTCTTCCATATGTCGGTTTTAGTCCTACTAAACCGCAATAGCTTGCAGGTAACCTAATACTTCCTCCGGTATCAGAGCCTAATGCTATTGTTGCTTCACCTGCCGCAACTGCCGCTGCACTTCCTCCGGAACTGCCTCCGGGTACTTTATTTTTATTCCACGGATTTCTTACGATTCTTGTAGCAGAATTTTCATTACTTGAACCCATTGCAAATTCATCTAAATTTGCTTTTCCTATAATCGGAATTAAATTATTTTTTATTTTTTGTGACACTGTCGCATCATAAGGTGATATAAAATTAGAAAGTATTTTACTTGATGCCGTTGTTTTATAACCTTTTAAATTAATATTATCTTTTAAGGCTAATGGTATACCGGCTAATGGAGGGAGTTCTTCACCCCTATTAATTTTTTCATCAACTTTTTTTGCTGTTTCTAGGGCATATTCTTTTGTTAATGAGTTATATGCACCTATTTCTTCATCAACTGATTCGACTTGATCATATATCGCTTTTACTAATTCTGTTGCACTAACATCTTTATTTAATAATGCTTGTCTTTGTTTTGAAGATGATTCAATTATTAATTCATTAATATCCAATCTTAAATACCTCTCATGCTCTTTTGATTATATTATAAATTAAAGAAATATAAATTAGTATTAAAAAAAGAAATTATTAACTTATTTCCTAAAAATTTTATGAATGTTATTATATTATTATATCCGAGAAAATTTTGTTGGTTCGGAAAGAGAGCGAAATTTGCGAAAGGGTGAAACAAAGTGAACCCGAGTAGCTAAGGGGCTGAAATGAGCGGCAGCAATAGCGAGCGAATGACAAGCCCCAAGACAGCAAATTTCAAGACAGCAAGCACAAATAAGAAAGAAGAACCCGTGGCTATAATTTCAGATGATGATAATAATAAATTTGAAAAGTTAAAAAATGAAGATACAACATCTGAACACATTCCTTTTGATACATCTTTTGAATCTACTATAAGACCGAAACATTTTGATGATTATGTTGGACAAAGTTCATTAAAGTCGACTTTAAAAATATCTATTGAAGCTGCGAAGAAGAGAGAACTTCCTCTGGATCACATATTATTTTACGGCCCGCCAGGATTAGGAAAAACTACTCTTGCTTCTGTTATCGCTACTGAGATGAATGCTAATATAAAAATTACATCTGCACCTTCTTTTGAACGCCCCAGAGATATCATTGGTATTTTAATGGCATTAAAAGCAGGTGATATTTTATTTATAGATGAAATACACAGATTAAACAAAATATCTGAAGAAATTTTATATCCGGCTATGGAAGATTTTTATTTAGATATGACTACAGGTAAAGCTCAAACTTTGAAATCAATTAGAATTCCCATTCCCAAATTTACGCTTATTGGTGCTACTACAAAAGCAGGTTCTTTATCCGGCCCGTTAAGAGACAGATTTGGAATTATTCATCGACTTGAATTTTATACTGAAGATGAACTTGCAAAAGTTATAAAAAGAACTGCTCAAATATTAGAAATTGAAATTGATGAAAATGGAGCTTATGCTATTGCAAAAAGATCAAGAGGTACTCCAAGAATTGCTAATCGTTTAGTTAAGCGAGTAAGAGATTATGCGATTGTAAAATCAAATGGATTTATTAATGAAAAATTAGCTAATCAATCACTTGATATTTTGCAAATTGATAAATACGGACTTGATAATACTGATCGCAGCCTTATTAATTTAATTGCAAATAAATACAATGGAGGCCCCGTTGGAATTGAAACTATTGCTACCGCTTTAGGGGAAGATTCAAAAACTATTGAAGATGTTTATGAACCTTATTTACTTCAAAAAGGTTTTATTCAAAGGACACCACGGGGTAGAAAATTAACTCCTTTTGCTTGTAAATGCTTTAACCTTGGTTCTTTAAACATTCAGCAAGAATTAAATTTTGATTTTTAGACTAGACACAATTCAAAGGTTTGATTTGTAAATTTTTTTTCAATTTTATTTATATAAATCAATTTTTATCTAAAAAATTTTTTTATATATTTAATCTAGTGTCGCAAAATTTCGTTCACGTTCATTATTGCGAAATTTTCTCAGACAATTTAAACGGGATATGTCAATATGTCATTTGAGAGTATAGTCAATTTACCTATTTATAATCCGCAAAAGATTTACTTCAACAATCTATTGAATAATGAAACTTATGATAATCAGGAACAATCCAATATTCAAACAGATAAAATTAATGATTCAATAGAATTAATTGCCCATAGAGGACTAAGCTCAATTGCTCCTGAAAACACTATCCCTGCATATATCGCAGCCGCAGAAGCAGGTTTTAAAACTGTTGAATGCGATATTGAATGGACAAAAGATAATGTACCCGTTCTATTACACGATGATACCATTAATCGAACTGCAAGAAAATCCAACGGTTGGAAATTTATATTTCCTAAAAAATGCTCAAAATGTTCTTTTAAAGAATTGCAAAAATATGATTTCGGAATATGGAAAAATAAAGAATATAAAGGAACTAAAATTCCGACTTTTAATGAAATATTGACTTGTTGTAAAGATTATGGACTTAATTTATATGTTGATTTGAAAGAATCAACTGATTTTAATAGAGAAAAAGCACAAATCCTTATTGATAAAGTTAAAGAGGCAGGATTAGAAAATAATATTACCTGGATAAGTTTTGAAAATGACTATCTTAAAATTATTAATGATATTATGCCTGAGGCAAGAATCGGTTATCTTTCCAAAACTGAACCGAATAATGAAACTATAGAAATTTTAGATAATTTAAAAACTGATAAAAATGAAGTATTTTTAGATATTAAATATACGAAAATTTCAGAAGAAACATCCGATTTAATAGAGAATGCAGGTTTTGATTTTGAATCTTGGACTGTAAATGAACAAAATCAATTAAATAAGATGCTTAATTTAGATTGTAAAGCAATAACAACTGATACAATAACAGACTCTGATAATTTATTTATCCAAAATAATGAACATATAAATTAATCCGATGGTCACAATTTGCAAATAACCATTCCTGAAGTTGTTTCAGCGGCACATTTAAAATAGGTTTGTTTTTTATATTTATCTTGAAACTAATCCAATTTAAACCGGCTCTATTGGCATTCAACGGAAAATTCGCTTGTATAGCCTCCTGATACATTTTTTTTTATTTTGCTCTTCTTGCTACATTTATAAAATGTTTCTTTGTAAGCGGTGAATTTATATATGTAATATCACCACCTATATAATTTAATCTTCCTATATCAGAAACTGCTGATTCTCTAAAGAAAGCATTATTTTCTATATGCTCCAAATTTTCAAGTGAAACTATTTTTGATCCTCTAAAGTTTGCATTTCCGCCAATATACTCAAGTTTTGACAGATATTTAACTTTTGAGTCATTAAAATCCGCATCACCTTCTATAACTTCAATATTACCCAAATGAATTATGTTTGAATGTGTAAATTTTGCATTTCCACCTATATATTCAATTGCTCCGGGTATTACCAAAGAACTTCTGCTAAAATCTGCGTCACCGTCTACCGTGACAACATGTTCAACTAAATTTCTTTCATCTATCCCAATATCTTTATATGTAATTTCACAATCCGGCTGCCTATATTCTGAAATACTGAGATTTCCTTCTGAATCTTTATCTGTTTTTATATTGAAATAATGAAATATTCTTTCAACATTATTTTCATGAATAGCAGCTGCCAAATCATTTTTATATTTTTTTAATCTTTCGGTTCTATTATTAGTAATTTCCATTTCAATACTTGCAGAACCTGATGTTACTAAATTGTTTTTAGCAATGTAATCATTTATTAAATTTATATATTCGCCATCAATTGTTCCATCTTTATTACTTCTTATTTCATTTACATTTCTGCCTGAAACTCTCATTAATAATAGTGGTTTTTTGTGTGAGTCCATAAAAACATGATAATCATATCTTTGCAATGTTTTATCGGCTCCGAATCTTCCGGAATATAATCCTTTTCTTGCAATTTTACGCAATTTTTTTATATTTTCTTGATAATTTTCCGGATCTTTTTTTATTGAATAAATTACACTCCACTCGCCATTACTCGATTTTTGCCTTCCGCTAAACGTAAACGAATCTTGTATTGTTTCCATTTTTAAAGCAGGAACGCTGTCTACTTTTCTGGTATTGTATTTCACAATATTACCAATGCTAAAATTATTATATATCTTCATAAAACCATATCCTCAATGTCATATTATCTTAACCAGATTATAAAATCTATATATTTGTTTTTAATATTAAGATTTTTATACTTGTATTGAAGTAATATTTATGTTAGTATAATCATACTTTGGTGGAGAAGTGGCCGAGTAGGTTTAAGGCGGCACCCTGCTAAGGTGTTGTGTGGAGTAATCTGCACCGAGAGTTCGAATCTCTCCTTCTCCGTTTTTATTTTAAATTTTATTATATTTTTTCTTTTTCCCTTAATATATTTATTTATTACAAATTATAGATGTTTGAATCTTGTTTAAAAAATTTGAACCTAGTGTCGTAACCTTGTGTTCCCTTTGCCCTCACATTCTCGGGTTTGGTGCAGTGGCACTTTATAAGTTTAGTTTAACTCATTTAAATTGTCTTGAAATCCCCTTTCGTACAAGCCAGTCCGCCTTTGGCTGTACGAAATTCCGTTAATCCAATTTTAAACCGGATTTGCCGGTACCCTTTCGCAAATTTCGCTGTCTTGAAATTTGCTGTCTTGGGGCTTGTCATTCGCTCGCTATCGCTGCCGCTCATTTCAGCCCCTTCGCTACTCGGGTTTGTTTCACCCTTTCTCAAATTTCGCTCACGTTACTTATTGCAAAATTTTCTCGGACAAATTCTGGCTGATTGTTCTGATTCAATTTTGTTTAGTTTCGGCACACCAATTTATATATTAATTTTTATCCAATATATGAAACATAAATCACTATATTAAATATTCCATAATTGCCCCGCCTATCTCTTCAGTCGGATCAAAATATAATGAATTAGGATATAATGTCTGCCTGATTAACATTTTATTTAATGGGCCAAATGCATCAGGTATTAACGTTTTTCTGTATATTCCGGCAAGCATAACTTGAATATTCGGAGATGTTACATCATTAAATCTTGATAAAGTCGGATACATTTTTTCAATTCCTTTTACTTTTTTATCCAACATTTTATCAAGTACTTGCAGTGCATCTAACACTTGTTCTTCCGTATTTACGGTCTTTAAAAATGAATCTATATAAGGCAATGCTTCTTCTTTATATTTTAATATTTCTTCTGTCCTTTTATTATCAAAGACACAATAATTTCTCACACTATTAGGTTTTTCCACACCGATACCCAATTGTCCGACTTGTGTATATAAATTAGGATTATATGTTATCATTGCCTATCCCCTATGTATAAACATACGGAGGGCCATTTTTAGTCTCCGTTAATATATTATCTGCTATAACTTTTAATTCTTCTTTTGTTTTTTGACCTGATTCCGCTTGTTTTGTAAAATCTTCAATCAATGGTCTAATGGCACTATTTTTCTTTGATTTAAAATTAGAAATCTCTACATCTACCAACCTTTTTCTTAAATTTAATTCTGTTTTAGAATTCTCTTTTAACACCGTTACTTCTTTTATGGCATCCATGCCTTCTTTAAAAATATAACCTATTGAACTTGCTATTGTACAAGACATAAATAAATATTTTGTAAATTTATTATCAGGATTCATAATCCAATTATATAAATGACCTCTGTTTTCATCTATATAGCAATAATATTGAATTTTTTTGGGTATTCCTCCTAATGCTGTCGGGGCGTCCGCAAAAATTGTCTTTTTTACTTCCTTTACTGATTCTATTATTTCTCTTATTTCTTCTTCACTCAAGTTATATTTTTGACCAATTTCTCTGACATATTCGGGCTTTGCACAAATTGCCTGTAACAGCTCTTTTATACGAGGCAAATCTTTTGGATCTGATTTCTCTTTCATTATATCTATTGCTTCTATTGTTTTTTCTACATAATTTGTAGCATATTTTTCCGTATTTTCGATTGTTTTCTTTATATTTTTAAAACTGATTTTTCCTGTAACATATGCTCCTAAAAGTACACCTAGCAATAATAATCCATATTTTATATTTCTTTTTTTATCTTTTCTGTTTTTTTCTTCTGTTTCAGAATTTTGATTTAATATGTCATCGCCTTCTGCTATTGATTTTTCAACGCCGTTCAAATGTTCACTTTTAAATGAAATTATTTCGGAAAATATTTGTGAATTTTTAGAATTTATTTTTTTATTATTTAAAACAGAATCAAAATATTTTATATTTTGATTTAACATATCATTTACGACATTTAATTTTCCGGAAAAAGAATCTGTTTCAACTTTTATTAAATTTTCTTGCAAATCTCTTTCTATATCTGCAGCTTGTTTTTTTAACCATATTTCTTTTGTTCCGTCAACAAAATTTTTAGCGGCAATTGTTATTCCGCTCATTAAAAAAACTGCTGCAGCTCCCAATATATTTTTGGTATTTGGATCTCTTATTGCTCTATATATTGCGAAATGAGTTTCTTCCTTTATGTTCATATTCGTTGCTAATTCGGGAAGTTGTTCAAAATTCATTGTTTTTAATAAATTTTTTGATGATAATTTTATCATACTGCTTAATGTTATTACTCCGGCAAAAAGTATTCCGGTTGCTGTTATAATTGGTTTCAAAGCATTATTTTCATTAAAGCCGTTTTCTTCTTCTTTTTCTTTTTTTAAATAATAAGATGATGAATCAGTAATTAATAATGAATCTTGAATTTCGTCAAATGATATATTTTCATTAGTATTTTTTATATGATTATTTATTAAAACACTTTTTAGCGTTTTATTTAATTCTTTATTTTTTATTTTTTCTTGAGCTATATTTCTATTATTTCTTAAAATATCGTATTTATTTTTCAGAGTTTCCGGTATCATTTTCACCCTGTTTCTTTACCATTTTTATAATTTTTAAAAGATATTTTTTTAACTCTCTTGATTTAAAGACCTCTAATGATTCATCATTTTTATAATCTTTATCTTCTATTTCAGATAGAAAAAACAAAAAAATTTTTTTTGCCCGTTTCTTTATATCTTCAATTTTACTTTTTACAAAATTTTTCATTTCACCTATTACTGCTGTTAATTTTTCACCGGCCTGTTGAATCAAATTCCGCAAATTTTGCCCGAAATTTGCAATATTTTCCATTATTTTAGGCAGTTGTGAAATTAAATTTAATATTGGTTTTACTATAAAATTTGTTATTATCTGCAACGGAATTGAAATAGGTTTTGGTAGGGAATTTTGTATATTTTCTAAATTCGATTTTATTTTATCAGCAAGTGCATCTACCATTTTTTGTAACAATTTATATGATTCTATTTCCCGTTTAAAATCAAGTTTTGCCGATTCTATTCTATCTTGTTGGGATTTCATCATTAAACCGGCTGTATAACATTTCATCCATGACCATTCATTTGACACAGTTGATTTTGGAGGAGGTGTATTTTTTATTCGTCCCGTTCCTCCCATACCTCCATTTCCGCTACATATTGGACAAGCAGCGGGAGGAAGTCCATGCGGACATAATCCTGCTCTTTGTGTGTTTGGGCTTGTGACTGATACTGACATAATTTTCCTTACTGCTTTTTACTCAACAATCAAACTTCTTTTGATCGTGTATTTTGGTATTATTTTAATAAGCATATTTTTTAACACGCTCATTAAAGATTATGTAAGGAACTCTCATATATTTAATTGGATTCCGCAATTAAATTAAACAAGAGTATTCCGACTATAACGGCCGCGGTCCGGTTTAGGATTTTCACCTTATTTCCTCGCTTTATACAAAGATATTATCACATTTTTTTATTATAGTAAATCTTTTATATTAGACATTAAATCTAAAATGAACTATATCTCCATCTTGTATTATATAATCCTTACCTTCTAATCTAGTTAATCCTTTATCCCTTGCAACCGCATAAGAACCTGCTTCTACAAAATCTTTGTATGCTGTAACTTCTGCCCTTATGAATCCTTTTTCAAAATCAGTATGTATAACTCCTGCTGCTTGGGGTGCTTTTGAGCCTGCCTTTACTGTCCATGCTCTTACCTCTTTTTCTCCTGCTGTAATAAATGTCGTTAATTTTAAAAGTTTATACACTGATTGTATCATTCTTTCAATACCGGAATTTTGTACGCCCAAATCAGATAAATATGCCTTTGCTTCCTCCTGGGATAAATCTACTAATTCTGCTTCTATTTTTGCAGATATTACAACAACATCCGCTCCGTGTTTTGAAGCATATTCTTTTACCTTATCTACATAGGCATTTCCTTTGGCAAGATCAGTTTCACTAACATTTGCCGCATATATTACGGGTTTTATACACATTAACTGTGTCGCTCTCGCTATCTCAAGTTCTTCTTCTTCAAAATGTTCTTCTATGTTTATAAACATGGCATCTGAAAGTAAATCATTCAATTTCGTTAATACTTTATGCTCCAATATTGCTTGTTTATCTCCGCTTTTAACCTGTTTATTTAATCTTTCTATTCGTCTTTCGATTGATGCCATATCACTTAATGCAAGTTCGGTATTTATTGTTTCTATATCATCAATAGGATTTATTTTTCCGGAAACATGAATTGTATTTTCATCATCAAAACATCTTACTACTTGAATAATTGCATCTACTTCTCGAATATTATGCAAGAATTGATTTCCAAGACCTTCACCTTTACTTGCACCCTTTACCAGTCCTGCTATATCTACAAATTCAATTGCCGTAGGTATTACTACATTTGTTTTAACTATATCTTTCAATACCATTAATCTTTCATCAGGAACACTTACCACTCCTACATTAGGTTCTATAGTACAAAAGGGATAATTTTCACTTTGTGCATTTTTGGACGATGTCAATGCATTAAATAACGTTGATTTTCCTACATTTGGTAGCCCTACAATTCCCGCTCTTAACATAAATATTCTCCCTCTAATTCATATAAAAGCCTAATATAAAAATAATACGGAATCAACATTATTATTTTCAATATTTTTTCCTCATGACTATGTTTGATGAAATTTTGCCACTTTAGAATTGGAGAGAAATTACGCCGGGCAAAGTCGATCAAACGCTTATGAATGACAAGCCCCAAAAAACGGCGAATTTAAAGACAGTCAGCTGCAAAGTGCAACACTATAACTTAGACACTATCCGTTTATTGAAATATCTTCTGATATTTTTACTTCAAATACGCTTCCCGCAGGAATACTTACTGATCCGCCTTTTGTAAATATTGAGATTACCGGAGCAGTTATCATATTAACTGTATAAACTACAGCACCTCCAAATATTGGAATAAATGATACCAGGTTTATTATTGGTATTGCAGACATGGCTGTTGCGGCTGTTTGTGTTGCTCCAAAAAACTTACGCCCGGGGTTTGTCACTTTTATAAAATTTTTCCAATATGACCGTTTACCTTTTATATTACTCATATAAACTTTTTTTGAGTTTGCCTTGCTTAGTTTTGTTTCTATTTTTGATTTAACTCCGTTATAATATATTTCATTTATTGCTAATTCTACTAATCCGCCATTTCCTGTTAATTGAGGTTTATGTGAATCCATTACCGTAGCTTTTAAAACAGTTCCGGCAGGTATTATTGCATTTTCTTTTGTGGTAAATCCATTTTTACAATAAAAACCGACTTTACTTCCTTTGGATAGTCTGTCTGATATTGTATTCTTTGATACCAAAGTTATTTTTGTACCTTTTTTTATTACATATCTTTTTCCGGTTGCACTATTAGATGATATTTCCTGACTTATTTCAGGTGTATCTGTCGGTACAACTTTTGGCAAGGCAGGTAACTCTGATTCACTTGTTGACAAATTATAACTTTTTCTTATTGTTTCATCAATAGATGTATCAAATTCCAAAGCATACGCTACAGATGTTAGATATATTATTATTAACAAGAATGAAATACTTTTTTTCATACTTATATTTTATACTTAAATACAAAACTATAACTCACATAAATGAGTGAATTATTTCTTGTCCTTTTCAGATATTTTATTTTGACCAGGCGTAATATCTGTTACAATTGAATCATATTCATCTTTTACTACGTTTACAAATGAACCGGTATCTTTATATTTTTTATATAACTTATCTGCATAATGACCTATTTTACTTATTACTGCTCCGGTTACAAGTGAAAACATCAAATTTTTTGCTCCTGAAAACATTTTGACTGTTCCGTATACAAATGTTGCAAACGTACCTACCAATGGAACACATGTTGTCAATGTCGCAGATATTCTCTCTTCTTTATCTTCTTTTGTTGCTATTGAGTATGTTCCTACTCCTATCGGAAATATTAGTGATAATAAATCAGTTGCAGCCGACCCTACTTTTAGTTCAGCCTGTTTCAAAAAATATTCTCCATTTTCTAATTCTACCGCTTTTTCTAAATCTTTATTTATTTTTCCTGCCAAATGACTATATTCTTTCAAATTTTCAGTGGATATAATTCTTTCTGTGCTATTTCTTAATGTTGAAGCATTTAGTCCTTGTAATATTGAAATAATTTCATCTATTGAACCTTTGGGATTATTTTTTGACAAGTTTAGCGAATTCTTTATATCTGTTATTATTTGTGTTAATTGTTCTATTTCTTCTTCCGTATATTTATTATTACCTTGTAATGATTCTAATAATGAATCTATTGATTTTAACAATTTATCAGCTATTTTTTTATTATTTGAATCCGTCGAAGTTTTAAATTCTTCCAATTGCTGTCTTATACCTTGAACTATCTTTTTTGATGAATCATCATTAGGTTTTACAATTTTTGAGAAATTATTTAAATCAGTTTTTATATATTCATATATAGATTTTATATTATTTGTAATTTGTCTTTTTGCTTTATATATATCTTCTTTTAAAATACTATGAGCATTTTTAGCTGCATCTTCCGTTACATATGTTTTATAATTTTGTATTTTCAATAAAGATTTCTTATCTTTGAAAAATCTTTCTTCTATTTTCTCTGATATATTACCCAATAACTTTGAACGTTTTATATTCCTCTGTTTTCTTGCCCCCAGACTAAAATTTTTATCATAATTAGTTTGTAATTGTTCGGTATGATAAGATAATATCTCAATCCACTCTTTTAACGTTTTCGTTATACCTTTTATACTAATTTTTTGAGCTTGCTGGGATTCATCTAACTTTGACAAATTCGCAATACTATAATGTTTCAATAATGATGTTAAATCTTTTACCTTTACTTCAACTTTATCATATTTTTTACTCAATGTTTTATCTACTATCTTTTGAAAAAAAGATGTTGATTTATCTGCAAATTTGCCCGTAAATTTATTTTTCCTCAGTATTTTATTTGCAATCCAATCTTTTATCGCAGTAAAATTTGCACTGGCTTCCATTATATCAATTACTTTTTTTACTGTTTTTTTTGAATAATAAATTGTCTTTGTCGGGATATCTTTTGTTTTTAGATGATTTGTTTTTTGTATATTCTCACTTAGATAATTTGAAAATTTTGAAAGTTTCTTTAATGCACTTCCATGAGGACCTTTTACAAAAATAAATCCTACTATACCTGCTGTTAATATTGATGAAGCCAGTGTAGATCCAAATAATACTTTCTTCTTCTTTGAATTATTTTCCGTTTCTTTTAATGAACCATTTACTCCTTTATCAGGATATTTTTTCTTCGCACCTATAGCTATTTCCTGTTTATAAACCGGAAATTGACTGAATATATTTGAATTATTTGCTATATAATTACTCATTTATATGTTTATTTCACTTTACAATTTTTTTAACAAGACTTCCAAGTTTTGAAACTCCCGTTTTTAACACATTTATACAACTTGGAATAATTTTTTTTACAGGCTTTTTAACAACATTCACTATTTTTGATATTCCTTTTGATTTCTTCAACGCTATTACACCTGCAGCAAGTGATGCTGCCATAATAACAGGTTTTATTTTGCTTTTTTTAGGAATATATTTTGAATAATAAGAATTTTTGACATCATTATGAACAGAATTTGACTTAGTTTCTGATTTAATACCATAAGCATTTTGCAAATCCTTATACGTAATCGGTTTTTCAACATGAAATGGCGTTGATAATAAAGAATTCATATTATTTCCTTTCACTAAATTAATTAATTCTAAACATACCTGCAAATTTTACTTTATTTATTTACTTTTTCAAAAAAATATATTTTGACATAAAAAATATAATATTTTTTGAATACCTTACTTATTTAAAAACAAAATGCAAATAAAAATTGACATTAAAATTTTATAATTTTTATACTCCATATGCATGATTTTCCGGTTCAAATATTCCATTTTTTTGAATTTTATCAGATTATATAATTATAAAGGATTAAGATTATTATGATGAATAATACTTTCACTACAAACCACAAATTTGATTTAAATATTATGGCTCAGGATTATATGGAAATAGCAAGAAAATATCATGAGCAATATCTAATTAAAGGTTGCAAAACAGATTTAGAAAATGCAGTAGAAAGTTATATCGAGGCTATAAAATTTAACCCAAATATTCCTGAAGCATATTACAGGCTCGCTACATTATTATGGGATAAAGGAGAAATAAATCTTTCTTCTGCGATTGAACAATGTAAATCTGCAATAAATATTTCTCCGTCAAATCCAAACGCAAGAATTTATGCCGGATTCTTTTTGGAACTTGCTAAAAAATATGATGAAGCTGAAAAAGAATTTAAAGAAGCCATCCGTCTTAATCCCTTAAAATCCGCAAGATCACGGTTATCACTTGCTTCTTTATACATAGATAAAATGAATGATACGCAAGTCAATGCTAAAGACATGTCTAAATCACTATACTATATACTTTCAGGAAGTTTAAGCATTGCTCTTGACTATTCTTCTTTAAAAATGCTCTATAAAAATTTATCTAAAAATCTTACTGTAATGTTTTATGATTTTATAGGCAATATATTAGAAAAAACAAAAAATTATCAGATGGCTGTTAAAACTTATGATATGGCAGCCAATTCCACCGGAAGAAATTCTATTTTTTATAAAAAAATCGGTGATATTAGTGTTAAAAATGAAAAATTAAAAATTGCAAAAGAGTCCTATCTAAAAGCTCTTGAAACAAATCCTTATAATAAAGATTTATTATTAAAAGTCGCTTCAATCGCTAAAGATTACGAACAAGAAACAGACACGGCAATTGATTGTTATACAAAACTACTTGAACTCGGTGATAATAATGCAAATATTTATTATGAATTAGGACATCTGTATTTAAAAAAAGAAGATTTTATTAATTCTATTAATGCCTTTAAATTGGCTTTGGAAAAAGATGAAGAAAATCCTTTCTATCATAATGCATTGGCTTATGCCCTGGTTAGAGCAGAACAATATGAAGAAGCTTGTGATCATTATAAAATTGCCATTGATAAAAATCCTGATAATGAATGGACTGCAATTGTATGTCAGTCAATCGCTTCTATATATCATAAAATTTTTGGTGATATAGATTCAGCTATGACTTTCCTTAAAATGGCTATTATGATGGATGCCAATAATGACGAAGTATTCATTGAATTGGGTGACATTTATAATGAATGTGATGATATTGATAGTGCTATAAAATCATACTGTGAAGCAATCAAGTTAAATCCTAAAAATCCTGTTTCTTACAATAAATGTGCAATGGCACTATGGCAAAAAGATTATCTTGAAGAAGCTATCATTGCTTACAATAAAGCTCTTCTCCTTGATCCCGAATATTATGCTGCATATAATAATTTAGGAGTTATATATCTTGATGGAGTAAGAAATTTAAAAGAGGCAAAAAGACTCTTTGAAACTGCATTAAATCTGAAACAAGATTATGTTATGGCTAATTTTAACTTAGGCCGTGTTTATGAACTGGATGGAGAAAATATTGCGGCAGCAAAACAATATCAAAAAGCATTAGAATATAATGAATTAAATCCTGAAATTGATACGGAAGAAATTAGAACAAAACTTCATTCTTTATTTGAAGTTTAATTAATAACCGTAATGATCTTTTTTATTTAAATATTCTCTTACAGTATTTAATGCAGCCTGAATAATTCTTGTAATACGGGAAGATGACAACCCTATTTGTTCTGCTATTTCTTTAACCTGCATATTACGGTAAAACCTATATTCTATAATCGTTCTTTCTTTCTGCGGAAGTTTTGAAATGGCTTCACGTATAACTCTCCCCAGTTCCGATATTTCTGCTTTTTCATCAGGAAGTGCTGCAGGATCTTTAATAAAATCAAATGGCGAATCATTATCTGAAGCTGCCGCAGCTAAACTATCTATTGATAATATAGTTTCATAAATAGCTTCCCTTACTTTTCCGGGAGTAATTGCTTCATCTGTACCATCTTCACCTGAACTATCTTCATCATCTTCAACATTTTTATGTTTTAGTGAGTACCATTTATATCTGTTTCTAAGTTCATTTCTTATTGCCCATCTTACAGCTGTTGCTATATACGCATTATTATAACGAAGCAATTGTTCTTCCGTTTTATCTTTGATCAATACCTGTATAGCTATGATTCCGATACTAACCAGTTCATCATAATCTACCATATGCGATGGTATTCTTTTATGTTCTACTCTGGCTACCTTTTCGATTATATCTATGTAATCTTGAATTTTTGCTTGCATTTTTTAAATTTAATCCAGTATTGACAGTTCAGCTGTCCAATATTAATACGCCACTCAAAAAATCTTACTTATACTGTTTTCAGTAAAATCTTTTTCTGACAATCTATCAACTCACTATTATATTTTACTACCTTTTTTCGGATTACGCAAATTGTATACAAAAATCAAAATTTCTGCTACTGCTTTATATAATTCGGGAGGAATCGATGAATTAACCTCTACAAGCCTGAATATAGCTCTTGCTACAGGCGGATTTTCTATTACAGGTATCGAATGTTGCTTCGCTATTTCTATTATCTTTTTTGCAAACAGTTCTGTTCCTTTTGCCAATAATTTTGGCGATTCCATCTCTTTCGGATCATACTTTAATCCGCATGCTATATGTGTTGGATTAGTTACAATAAAATCACAATCAGGCACAGAATCCATCATTTTTTGCTGTAACATCTGCTGTCTTCTTTGCCTTAATGCAGCTTTAACATGCGGATCTCCTTCTGAGTTCTTATATTCATCTTTTACTTCTTTAAATGACATTTTCTGATCTTGTAAAAATTTCCATCGAACCATCCCATAATCCGCTGCTGCTATGATCAAAAAAGCTAAACATGCTTTCATTACGAAATCTATTATTAATGATCCGAATTCATTTAATACTGCAAAACTATTATCTATACTCGCTAAACCTATTATTGCACTCAAGTGAGAATTATATACCATCCACCCTATTATTCCCAATATCACTACTTTCAGAATATTTTTTACTAATTCAAAAAAAGTTTTTGGTGACATTAAGTTTTTAAAATACTTTGCAGGATTTAATTTATCTAATTTCGGCTCTAATGGTTTAGTTGTTACCAAAGGCCCTACTTGTATAAAATCCCCAAGTATCCCCATAAATCCAGCCATTACAAGTATCGGCCCGATTATTAGTGCTGACGGTAATATTATTGATACAAGTAAATGTGTATATCCTATTTCATCCAAATGTTTATCAGGAATTTTATCATATAAATACACAAATAATTGCGATATTTGATTCCATATAAATGGCGACAATTTTAATATAACTATAAACATTACAAGCAACGCAAGTGCCGTAGAAAAATCTTTTGATTTTACTACCTGACCTTCTTTTCGTGCCTTTTGAAGTTTTTGCTGACTTGCTTCAAATTGTTTATTCTCGTCACCCATTCAAATTCGTCGCCGTTTTAATATGAAATCATTGAAACTACTTCTATTTCTGAAGGAAGATTCTTTCTTCCGTTCAATTCAGTTAATTCTATTATAAATGCTGCTGCTTTAACATTTGCTCCGGCTTTCTTTAATAATCGACATGCCGCATTTACAGTTCCGCCAGTTGCTAATAAGTCATCTATTATAATGACATTCTTCCCCGGTTCTATTGCATCTTTATGCATTTCCAATTTATCTGTACCATATTCCAATGAATACTCTTCACTTATAGTTTCCGCAGGTAATTTTCCGGGTTTTCTTATTAATATACACCCTGCATTTATATTATACGCTAATGCCGAACCAAAAATAAAACCTCTTGATTCTATTACCGCAACATAATCTATTCCTTTATTTTTAAACTTTTCCGTTAAGAAATTAATCATTTCTTTTAATGCTTCTTTATCTTTTATGGCTGTAGTTATATCTCTGAATATTACACCTTCTATAGGAAAATCTTTAATACTTCTAACTTTTTCTTTTACTAACTGCATGCCGTTCATTTATATCTCCTTCTTAACTCCTTATGATTTAATTTTTGGCACAAACCTTTCAACTGTCCACTAAAAAATTTTATTCTTACATCCTTACAAAATTGAATTTTTTTCTCGGATAATATTATTTTACAATAAATTTATATCTTTGTGATTTCTTTTAGCATTCTTTCTACTATTTTTAATGGTAAACCCACTATATTGCTATATTCACCTTTTATTTCTTTTATAAAATGTGATGGTATTTCCTGAATCCCATATGCTCCTGCTTTATCAAACGGTTGAAATTCTTTTATATATTTTTCTATTTCTTCTGTTTTTATTTTATTAAAAGTTACCTCACTTGTTTCTGATCTTACAATTTGATTATTTGTATCTTTATCTGTTATACATACTGATGTAACAACCTTATGAGTATTATCACTTAAGCGACAAAGTATTTTCATTGCTTCATCATAATTTTTTGGTTTTCCTAAAATTATATTGTCAAAAACTACCACGGTATCAGCGGCAATTATAACAGATGATACATTAATCTTTAATTTTACAGACTCTGCTTTATTAATTGCCGTTTGTTCCGTAAGATCATAGCTAAACGGTTTATTTATTATACATTCATCATAATCAGGACTTACTATATCAAATACAATACCTAATTCATCTAACAATTGTTTTCTTCTCGGTGAGGTCGAAGCTAATATTATTTTTTTCATAGGCTCATGACTTTTTTATGTAATTACAAACGTCAAAGTGATTAATTCTAAATACATTGTAATTTAAAATTAATCACTTGAAAATATAATATTGTCTGAAAAATTTCGCATGCTCTCAATGAAGGCGAAATTCTGAAGCGGCTTTATCTTTTCTTCGGTTTCGGAGGATTAAAGTTCAACCTCAAATATACAACCGATTTAGATGTAACATCAGAACATATATTCTTCAGTTTTGCATTCATCTCCATCATACTTCTTTGCATCATTGCATAATCATTCATTGCTGATAACATTTTTTGTGAATCAACTAATTTAGTTGTTTCCGGATTATCCATTTTTAATTTAGCATATTTTCTTACTAATTCACGATCAATTTTATCCCTAGCTCCAACAGCCATAATTTAATCCCCTGTTTCTGTGTTCCCCATTATCTATATATTAATAAAAAATTTTTTTTAATTTAAATTGCCACATATTTAATTTTCATTAAAATTTATTAACAAAAATTTTTATTATATTTATAATTAAAATTGTCCGAGTAAATTTTGAGGATTCAAAACTTAAACAGAATTACAAAATGATTATTTTCGACTTGAGTTCAAAAACTGAAAACTACTACAACATTTCAATTAATTAAAGGATAAATATGAGAATTAACGGAAGTTTTTTATTTGATTATCTTAGAAATCTATATGCGGATTTCTCTTTCGATCCAAAATCAGGAAAAATAAAAATGCCTGTAAGATATCTATTAGAATTAACTTATAATTGTAATTTAAGATGCCCTTTTTGCTATATAACCGAAAATAGAAATAAAAATGAACTCTCTACACAAGAATGGTTTAATATTTTAGATCAAATTCCCCCTTTTTCTCTATTATCAATGGTCGCTGGTGAAGTAATTCTGAAAAAAGATTTTATAAAAATTTATGAATACGCAAGTAAAAAATATAGAAAAATATCTCTTATTTCTAATGGACTTGCTTTAACTAATGAGATTTTAGATTCTTTTATAAAAAATAAGTTATTACTTCTTTCCGTATCACTTGACGGTTACGGAGAAAATCATGATTTTAATCGGAACTGTAAAGGCTTATGGGATAAGGTAATTAATAATATTGAATCTTTTAATTCCAAAAGAAATTTTAAATCACACCCAATGCTTGATATCAAAACTTGTGTTTTAGAAAATAATCTTGATGACTTACCTTTATTATATAAAGAATCAATTAAATTGAATGCTCAATTCTTTTCTTTAACTTTTTTACGTAAACAACCATTAAGACAAAATTCAAAACTTTGGAACGAATTTTCCCAAGAGTTTTATTTAAACCAATATCCTATTGAATGTTATTTTAATCTTGATCATTTTTTAGAAATATATAAAGAACTTGAAAGTATATCTAAAAATTCAAAAACTATTTTAAGATATGCTCCAAGATTTAATGCTGTCGGTGACAGTGAAAAAATCAGACATTTCTTTAATTCTTCAAATAAAACAATTTCAGATTTATACTATCCCTGTAAAATACCTATGACAAGTATTTATATTACTCCGGAAGGAGATGTTTATCCTTGTTTATCTTATAAAATAGGAAGCCTAAAAGATATGTCATTAAAAGAATTAATAAATACTCCAAAATTTAAATGTTTTAGAAAAAATCTTTATTATTCAAAAGTTTTTACCGGCTGTCAAATGTGCTGTGATCTGATTCCTAGAAACCTATAATACTTGGAAGTTCTGTATAATCTAAGTCTAAGGCTTCTGCAACACCTTTGTTTGTGATTTTCCCTTTAAATGTATTTACCCCTTTTGCTAATGATTCATCCTTTTTTATTGCATCGATTATTCCATTATTAGCTATCAATAATATATATTTTAATGTTTCATTAGTAAGTGCAATTGTTGAAGTTCTTGCAACACTACCCGGAATATTTGCTACACTATAATGTAAAACTCCATACTTTTCAAAAGAAGGATTTTCATGTGTCGTAATTCTGTCTATTGTTTCTACTATACCACCTTGATCAATAGATACATCAACAATTACAGAACCTTTTTTCATGCTTTTTACCATTTCTTCTGTTATAAGACAAGGTGCTTTATGTCCGGGAATTAAAACAGCTCCGATTAATACATCAGATTCAGCAACTAATTTTTTTAATGTTGATTCATTAGAAACAAATGTTTTTATTTTTGTTCCAAACAAATTATCAATATAACGTAATTTATTTGTATCAATATCGGTTATACTTACATTAGCTCCCATACCTACAGCAATCTTTGCGGCATTCAATCCGACTTGACCTCCACCTACAATTAATACATTAGCTGCAGGTACTCCGGCAATACCGCCAAGTAATATTCCTGCACCGCCATTTCTATTTTCAAGCAGATTCGCTGCAATCTGTACAGACATTTTTCCGGCAACCTCACTCATAGGAAGTAATAACGGAAGTTCTCCGTTTTGTGTCTGAATAGTTTCATAAGCGATTCCGGTCACTTTTTTATTCAATAATTCTTTGGTTAAAGACATTTCTACTGCCAGATGTAAATATGTAAAAATAATTTTATCTTTTTCTAATAATTTATATTCCTGTGGTAATGGTTCTTTTACCTTTACAATAATATTTGCCGTTTTATATATTTCTTCAGGTGTTTTTAATATTTCAGCACCTGCGTCTATATATTCTTGATCTGAAAATCCGCTTCCATCACCTGCCGATTTTTCTACATATACTCTATGTCCATTATTAACAAGCACCTTTGCACCGTCAGGAGTTAAAGCTACACGATCTTCTTTTATTTTAATTTCTTTCGGAACACCTATTATCATATATACAACCTTCTATTTATTAAGTGCATCTTCAATTTCAGCTATAATCAATTTAACAGCCGCTACAGGATCATGTGCCATGGTAATCGGACGTCCTATTACCATATAATCTACTCCAGCCTTTATTGCCTCAGTCGGAGAAACAATTCTTATCTGATCATTTACCATTGCCCAGGTGGGTCTTACCGCTGGACATACTACTATAAAACTTTCCCCTAATTCCTGTTTTATTTTTCCGGCATCAGTATATGGAACTACCACTCCATTTACCCCTGATTCTTTCGCAACTTGAGCTAATTTAAATACATATGAAGATATATTCATTTCTACTCCAAGTTCATTTGTAAGAGTTTTTTGTCCGAAACTTGATAATAATGTCACCGCTAATATTATCGGAGGTTCTGTTTTAATCTTTTTCGCAAAAGCATTACAAGCAGAAACAACACCCGTCATCATTTTCGAGCCTCCGGTTGCACTGATATTGAAAAAATCAACGCCCCTCTTCATTATATTTATACTTGTTTGCTCAACAGTATTTGGTATATCTTGAAACTTACAATCAAAATATACCTTCCCGCCATTTTCTCTTATAACCTCTACTGCTTCATAACCACAAGCAGTAAATAACTGCATTCCTACCTTAAAAAAGCCGACATAATCCTTTAACAGATCAACCAGCCTTTTTACTTCTTCTATACTATCTACATCTAATGCAAGTATTATTCTATCTTTTGCTTCTTTCGGTTTAATATCTATCATATATTTACTTCTTTAATAAAACAACTAGATAATATTAACACCAGAAATAAAACTTATCAATAGTTTTTATTTAATCCTGTCACAGTAAGCCATATGGCTGCAAACAATTTCTATATTGATTTTCCAAGCTCACAAAATTCTTCTTCTGCCAATAATGCCTTAATATAAGCATCAGAAGGATCAATTCCCTGTTTTATATAATCATCATAAATACTATTAAAAATTTTATCACTTGCATTCATTAAAACAGGATTATTTTTGGCTAAATCTACTGCCTCATCAACACTTTTTGTGACATCCGAACCTTTTTTGCTTCTAATTTGTGAACGTCCAAGTACACCTGTATCCGGCACTATATTTTTAGACTCTTCCTGTTCAGGTGTTTCCGTTCCTTGTATTCTTTCTTCTTTCACTTTTGGTATTTTTGTTTTTTCTACATTATTAAGCTCGAATCCATGTAAATTATTATTTATTTCTGTCATTGTCATCTCCGTGTTTATTTCTTTCGCAATATGTTTTAAACCCTGTTCAAAATTTTTTTTGCTAGTATTTTTTAAAATATATATTATTTTTTTTATTTTAATTTATCATTATCGGTTTACAATTCAATAATAATACTCAAATTGCACCTTTATAATTTATATTAATATTTCTTAATATTTTATATAATTATTCAATATTATTTATGCCATCTTAAATTTTATATTACTTTTAATAAAATTTGTCAAATAATTGGTTGATTGAAATTATAATATTTTTACAGCAAAATAAAACTATGAAACAGCTAATTTTATCATTAATAATACTATTTTGCATTTCTGCGATGCCTATATTTGCTAAATCCAATGAAAAAAATAACATCAATACAGGCAGTTTTATTGACATTGGAAGATATAAAGAAACATTTGAAATTAATGAACCCGATCAATCGATTGCACCTGAAACAAAACAAATTGACGATTCCTTTGAAGAAGAAGCAATTATAGATTTAGCAAACAGGTATAACAACAATGCAATTGAACTTAATCTTGAAGATACGAGTAATTCTGCCCTGGATTCCATTAATGAAGGCAGAATCTATAAATTACATATTAATGAAACACAATACAAAATAGAACAAAAAATAAAAGCCGAAAATATGATATGGGATGAATCAAAGTCATTTTCACACGCTTTTTTAACTAATTCCAGACAAATGGCACCAATTCCGGGAATTATAAACTCACAATCAATAGGAACTTCATTATCAAAATCTCTTAATGCCTCATTGGGACAAACATTTTTAAATGATGCAATTTCAACATCAGTTTTATTTGTAAGAGCAAATGAATCAACCTACAATACCGGTTCTGTTATCTCATATAAAGGAGATTTATTTAATTTAGCAATAGGTTCTTTTAATTCTTCATTTAATCAAGCAGCCTCAGGCGGTGCAATTTTATCATCATCAATGCTAAAACTTCCAAAGAAAACAGGCAGTATAAGTTTTGGCGGAGCTTATTTTGCTAATGAAGAACAAGATTGTAATAAAACTACAGGCGGATTGTTCGGTGAATATACCTACAAAAGATTAAAATTAAATGCACAAATAGGTCAAAGCAAATATACTAATTCGTTGGATTGTGACACAAGTGTTTATTTTATACCTGAATTTCAAATCTCAAAATCACTCACTTTAAAAACAAGGTTTATTAGAAATATTACAAGAGAAAATAATCAAGATGAGCTTGTTTTGACTTATAAACCATTTAAAAATAAAAATAATTTAGAAATTGAATTCAATGCGTCAAATCAGTACAATAATAGCTCAACAATAAAACAAAGATTTAAATTATCTACAAGTTTCAGAATATAAATTTCATGTCATAATAATACTATGAACGATAAAATTATTATTAGAAAAGCAAATCAACATAATTTAAAAAATGTAAGTTTAGAATTACCGAAAAATGAACTTATAGTTTTTACGGGAATTTCAGGTTCCGGAAAAAGCTCACTTGCATTTGATACTATTTTTGCCGAAGGACAAAGAAGGTATGTGGAAAGTCTTTCAAACTATGCAAGACAATTTTTAGGTCAACTCGATAAACCTGACGTTGAAAGCATTGAAGGCTTATCACCTTCAATTTCCATAGATCAAAAATCAACAAACAACAATCCGAGATCTACAGTCGGCACTGTAACTGAAATATATGATTATCTTAGGCTGTTATATGCAAGAATAGGTATTCCTCATTGTCCCAATTGTGGTTGTGAAATTGCACCACAATCCATTGATGAAATTGTTGATAAAATATATACATTAAGTGAAGGTACTAAAATTCAAATTCTTTCACCTGTGGTCAGAGGGAAAAAAGGTGAATTTTCTTCATTATTTAACGAATTGAAACAAGAAGGCTTTGTAAGAGTAAGAGTTGACGGAAAAGTTTTTAATTTAGATGAAGATGAAATCGAACTGAATAAAACGCAAAAACATACAATTGAAGTTGTTGTTGATAGATTGGTTATTAAAGAAAGTGCAAAATCAAGGCTTACTGATTCTGCTCAAATAGCACTAAAAAAATCAGACGGATTATTAATTATCGATGTTATTGGTGCAAATGAAATGATTTTTAGTGAAAAACTTGCATGTCCCAATTGTAATTTAAGTTTTGAAGAATTAGCACCAAGAATATTCAGTTTCAATAATCCTTATGGAGCATGCCCGTCTTGTTCAGGACTTGGAGCACATTTTGAAATGGATCCTGATCTTCTAATACCGGATAAAACAAAATCTTTAAAGGGAGGAGCTATTTATCCCTGGGCTAAAACAGGGAACCCATATTATATTGATATTTTATCATCAGTAGCTAATCACTATGGAATTAATTTAGATACTCCTTTTGAAGAATTATCAGAAGAACATAAAAATATCATTTTATATGGAAGTGGAAAAGATTGCATAAAATTAAGATTTAAAGAATTTGGCGGAACAAGATATATAACTCAAACCAGACCATTTTCCGGTGTAATTCCTTATTTTATGAAAAAATATGAAGAATCTAATTCTGATGAAATCAGAGGACAAATTCAAGAATACATGTCGCAAATTCCTTGTAATGAATGTAAAGGAGCCAGATTAAAACCATTTTCTCTTGCTGTTACTGTCGGAGGAAAAAATATTTATGAAGTATGTACATTATCAATAAAAGACTGTTACAAGTTTTTTTCAGATTTATATCTGGAATTAGATGATTACAAATTAACGATAGCGAAACAGATCTTAGAAGAAATTAGTGCCAGACTTAAATTTATGTTAGATGTAGGATTAAGTTATCTAAATCTTGCGAGAATGGCATCCACATTATCCGGCGGAGAAGCTCAAAGAATCAGACTCGCGACACAAATAGGAAGTGGGTTATCCGGTGTATTATATGTTTTAGATGAACCTTCCATTGGTTTACATCAATACAACAATGATATGCTTATTAAAACACTTATAAGATTAAGAAACCTTGGCAACACACTTATTGTTGTAGAACATGATGAAGATACAATAAGGAGTGCGGATCATATTGTGGACATAGGATTATATGCCGGTGTTAACGGAGGTAAAATAATAGCACAAGGTACATTAGAAGATATAATAAAATGCAAAAAATCTATAACGGGTCAATATTTAAGCGGAGAAAAATATATTGCGATACCTTCAACAAGACGACAAGGCAACGGAAAATATTTAGAAATTAAAAATGCATATAAAAATAATTTAAAAAATATTGATGTTAATATCCCGCTCGGGAAAGTTATTGCTTTAACCGGAATTTCAGGAAGCGGAAAATCTACATTAATGAATGAAATAATTTATCAATATTCCATCCATAAATTAAATAAAAATAAACCAAAACCTCAAGGAGTAGATAGAATTGACGGATTTGAAAACATTGATAAAGTAATATGTATAGACCAAAGTCCAATAGGCAGAACGCCAAGATCAAATCCGGCCACATATACAGATGTCTTTACATATATTAGAGAGTTATTTGCAAAAACTCCGGAAGCCAAAGTCAGGGGATACAATGCTGGAAGATTCAGTTTTAATCTAAAAGGAGGTCGTTGTGAAGCCTGTGGAGGCGATGGTTTAACCAGAATTGAGATGAATTTCCTTTCTGACGTTTATATTAAATGTAATGTCTGCAAAGGACAAAGATATAACAGAGAAACTCTTGAAGTTAGATATAACGGAAAAAATATCTCGGAAGTTCTTGATATGACTATTTCTGAAGCACTTAATTTTTTTGAAAATATCCCTAAAATCAGAACAAGACTTCAAACACTAAATGATGTAGGGTTGGGATATATGAAACTTGGTCAAAGTGCAACTACACTTTCAGGTGGCGAAGCTCAAAGAATAAAACTTGCCAGTGAGCTTAATAAACGTGCAACAGGAAAAACTTTATACTTATTAGATGAACCTACTGTCGGACTTCATTGGTATGATTTGGACAAACTAATTAAAATTATAAATAAACTTGCAGACGCAGGTAATACTATCCTTATTATAGAACATAATCTTGATTTAATTAAAACCGTCGATCATATAATTGATTTAGGGCCTCAAGGAGGAGATGAAGGTGGTAGTATTGTTGCTCAAGGTACACCTGAAGAAGTTGCAAAAGTCAAAAATTCATTTACCGGACAATATCTAAAAAAAATGTTAAAAAATCCTTAATAAAAATTATTAAGGATTTAATTTTTCTATATTTGATTATTTAATCCAATGTCGCAACTTTTTGCTTGCCTATATAAACCTTATAGTTGCTCAAACTCCGTTTTTTTGACGACTTAAAGCTCGAAAATGTTTTTTGTAATCTTTTCAATCCGTCACTCTGATATTTTATGCAACACAATTTTTTGAATTTTTATCGCACAACATTTGTCCTTCTACAGGAGTTTGATTATGTTTATCTATTTGTTTGCCAATAAATGAACCAATAAGTTTACCGGCCAACATAGAAGCACCTACGAAGATAGCACAGCAAGCACTTGTAGCTGCAATACGTTTACCTTTTGTTTCTATTGCAACTTTTTCTGCCATTTGTGAATAAACATCTTTATAGTTTTTAGCCACATATGCTGAACTCAATCCAAAACCTGAAATTTTTCCCACATTCTTACAAATTTTTTGAGCTCTGCCATTATAATGATTTTCTTGAATAGAAGTAATTGCCATATTATTCCCTTTTTTTAACTTACACAGTTTCCTAAAACATGAAAGTAATAAAATTTGCTTTTTTAAAATATATTGTAAATTTTTTGTTACAAAAAGCGAGTTTGTATAAAACTCGCTTTCGAGGATATTTTTAAACTACTTTTGAATATCTTTTACACTTAAAGCAATTCTATGTTCTTGAGGTGTAAATTTCTTTATTAATACTTCAATTTCATCACCTACATTATAAAGATTAAACGGATTAGCATTAGCCGGCTCCATTTCTGCTGATGGTAATAATGCCTCAACACCCGGATAAATATTTATAAAAGCACCAAATGATGTTACTTTATTTACAGTTCCTTTTATAACCTGACCTTCTTTAAATTCATTTTCTATTGATTCCCAAGGATTTTCTCCCATTCTCTTTAAACTTAAGCTAATTCTTTTCATGTCCATATCAATTTTTAAGATTTTAACTTCAAGTTCCTGTCCTAATGAAATTACATCTGAAGGATGTTTAATTCTTTGCCAAGATATTTCTGAAATCGGAAGAAGTCCATCAACACCATTAATATCAATAAATCCGCCGAAATCAGCTATTCTTACTACTTCACCTTTTACTACAGATCCTACTTCTAAATTTGAGATTATTTCATCTACTACTTGTTCTCTTTGTTCTGCAACTGCAAGTCTTTGAGATAAAATTAATTTATTTCTTTTTGCATCTGCTTCTAATACTTTAACTTCAATATCTTGACCTATTAGCCCGTCAAACGGTGCTCCTGTTCTTAATTGACTTGCAGGAACAAACCCTCTTAAATCAGCTACTTCAACTATCACACCGCCTCTTACATTCATTACTACTTTTGCACAAATAGTTTCATTATTATATTTTGCGTTTTGAAGTTCTTGCCATGCTTTTGCACAAGATAATTTTTTCAATGATAAAACAATTCGTCCGTTTTCATCATCACTTTCTTCTTTTAATATGTAAAATTCTTTTACATCATTTATTGCAATATATTCAGAATAATCTTTGTCATTTACCTGATTATTTGTAATTTCTCTGTTCGGTAAAAATGCTTCTGTTTTTGCACCTATATCTACCAAAAAACCGTCTATTTCTTGTTTAATTACTATTCCTTTTACTACATCAGCTACAGAAAATTTGTAATTATAACTTTCTTCCAATAATCTTTCAAATTCGTCTTGTTCATTAATTTTGCTTATCATTTTTATATCCTTTCATTATATATTTTCAATTTGTTGTATTACACCTTTTATTATGTTTTCAGGTGTGGATGCACCTGCCGTAATTCCGATATTATTTGATTTTTCAATCAAATTCTTATACATTTTTAAATCTTCAGAAGTTTCTATATGAATTGTATTTGTTATATTTCTCAATATTTCAGCCAAATGAGTTGTATTTGCACTTTTTTTACTACCTACAACTACCATAAGATCCGATGTTTTTGCCAAATCTTTTGCTTCTGACTGTCTCATTGATGTCGATTTACATATAGTATTAAAAATTTTTAATTCACTTGCCAATGGAATTAAATAGTTAACCACTTCCTGTAATAATTCCAGTTTTTGCGTAGTTTGTATTACGACTCCGACTCTTTTATGATTTTTTATTTTATCTTTTATATTCTCAATTGAAGATAAATCGGGTACTACATATACATTATTTGAATATAACTCTGCATTAGCTTTTATTGCAATAACTTCAGGATGTTCCGGCTTGCCAAGAATCAATACAAGAAAATCTTCTTGTGCTAATTGTATTGCTTTTTGCTGTACTTTTTTTACGTCAAGGCAAGTTAAATCTATTACATCAAAACCTTTTTCGGATATCTCTTTTATTTTTTGAGGAGCCATGCCATGACTTCTAATAATACAAATACCCGTTTCATTATCAGGTAATTCATCAACAGTCATTATTCCTAATTCTTCAAGCTCTTTTATTACATGAGAATTATGTATTAATTCTCCCAGAACCCAAACCTTTTTTGAGCTGTTTTCAATCCTAATCTTTTTTGTTGTTTCTACCGCTCTTTTTACACCATAGCAGAATCCTGCACCTTGAGCTAATTTGATATTTTTTTTCAGTGTTTTAAACTTCCGTTCTTT
>CANPZN010000001.1 GCA_947588785.1 Candidatus Gastranaerophilales bacterium | reverse complement strand
CACTGTTCCCATTGTTAAAAATTCATAAAAGTTTGAATTTTTACTCCCTTTTAATCCTTTCAACGGATAATCCGTAAATGCATGCTTTAATCTGTTAGCCTGTATCTTTACACCTGTCTTTACAGGATCATAAACTTTTTTATTAACAAGTACTATATCATTTTGTTCTTCTTGTTCAGTTTCTTTACTTTTTTCATTTATCTTCTCTGGTTCACTATTCGCTTTTTGCCTGAATGATACTGAACTCGCTTTATTTATATTATTATTTTTAACCCCTGGAAAATAGACCATTATTTCCTCACACATGCATACCCGATTTTTATAAATCTCCTAAATTTATATTATTGCCACATGTTATTATAAATTAGTAAATTTTTTACATTTCTTAATAATAATGCCGCCTTTTATATTTTTTTATAAATCAGTTTCTTTTTTAATTATTATTTATATTCATTCTTTTAAACCGGTTTTAAATCCTTGATAACTGCACTGTATCATTTTTTACGGCTTTTATAATCACAATTATTTAATCTTTTTTTATTTTAAATATTATTGTAATCTGCTCTAAAATTTCGCAATTTTTTTACATACATTATTGAAAATTTAAATTTAAAATTATAAAATATTCTTTGTAGATAACTAATTAGTAATTAAACTTTTAATTCCTATCGCAAATTATTTACAAGCGTTTACAAATTAAGGAGAAACCAAATGTACGAAGACGAAAAGCTTATTTGCGAAGATTGCGGAAGTGAATTTGTGTTTACGGCAGGTGAACAAGAATTCTATGCCCAAAGAGGACTTGTTAATAAGCCAAAACGCTGCCCTGAATGCAGAAAAAACAGAAGACAAAAAAACAGAAGAAAAATGTATGAAGTAACATGCTCTAAATGTGGCTGTCAAACAAAAGTTCCTTTTAAACCAATTGAAGGTAAAGAGGTATATTGCAAAGACTGTTTTGCAGCTATTAAAGAAGCTGAAAATAAATAAACATTTATCTGGTGGTGCAACCTTATGCTTGCTCATCACAATTGTATAGTTGCTCACCTTTTAAAACTTCACTCCAAAATTTCGTCATGTTCCATATTGCGAAATTTTCTTGGGTAATTTTTTATTAAATAAAAAAAGAGGAATAATTTATTCCTCTTTTTTTTAAATATTTAATCTGGTACCGCAACCTTACGCTATTGCTGAAAAAGATCCTGATGATGAACATGATGAACCCGATGAACCGGATGAACAGGCAACAGAACCTGCCGTTTCTCCGTTTATATTTCTAAACGTATTCGATGAAAACCCCGAATTTGCAACAGAACCTGCTGTTTCTCCGCCGTTAAAACTTGCTATTAATGATGTATAATTAGCACCTGTTTGGGAAATTAAAGAAATATATCTGCTCATCTTTTCTTCTCCATATATTCCTTGTGTTTACATGTATATAAAAACATTTTTATATATCGAATTTCAAACTTTCTTTTTTTTGTTACAATTCTTTATATTATTTATTTTAATGCAAGTTTTTAGGTGTTTTTTAATTTTAATTGTGGTTTAATTGTTTTGCTAATTAATTTTAGATGGAGAGATAAAATGAAAAATCTAAAAGTAGGCATAATAGGTTTTGGTACAGTTGGAACAGGAGTTTATAAAGTTCTTCAAAACTTTAATAATATTGAAATTGTAAAAATCGCAGTAAAAAATATAAATAAAAAACGTGATATTGAAAACTTTAATTATAATTTACTTACCGACAATGCTGAAGAAATAGTTAACAATCCTAACATAGATGTAGTTATAGAAGTAGCCGGAGGAGTAAATCCTGCTTTAGATTTATTAAAAATTGCCATAAAAAATAAAAAACATATAGTTACTGCAAATAAAGAACTTTTAGCAAAACATGGAAGTGAATTATTCAGTTTGGCAAAAGAAAATAAAATTTTAATCTTATATGAAGCTGCTGTTGCAGGTGGTATTCCTATAATAATGCCCATAAAAACAATATTATGTGCAAATAAAATAACAAAAATAGCTGCAATTTTAAATGGTACTACAAATTATATACTTACCAAAATGGGGGAAAAAGATCTCTCTTATGATGTAGCACTCAAACAGGCACAAGAACTTGGTTATGCTGAAACTGATCCTACAGGTGATGTTGAAGGATTTGATGCCGCTTATAAAATTGCTATTTTGGCAACAATTTCTTTCAATAAAAAAGTCGATATAAACAAAATTTATCGTGAAGGGATTACTAAAATTACCGCTCAAGATATTAAATCCGCTAAAGAACTCGGGTACAGAATTAAACTTATTGCAATGGGGCAAGTTCTTTCTGACGGAAAAATTGATGTAAGAGTTCATCCTATGCTGGTAGCAAAAAAGCATTTACTTGCCAAAATTAACAATGCTACTAATTCGATAATGCTTTCAGGTTATCCGGTTGGTGATTTGGTTTTAACAGGTGCAGGTGCAGGTGCTGAACCTACAGCAAGTTCTGTTGTCGGTGATCTCCTTGTTATTGCCTCAGAACTTGAATCTTCAAATAATCCTTTACCGCAAGCAATTTGTAATCATTCGCAAATCGCTAATCAAATTAATATTGGCGACACTTTTAATGAATATTATATTGCAATTAATGCAAGTAATAATCCGGGGGTTATCGGAGTTATCGGTACAATTTGCGGTAAAAATAATATAAATATATCTACTATAATGCAAAAAGGAATTAATGAAGATAATACTGCTGAAATTGTTGTAATTACAGAGGTAAGCAAAGAATCTGATATTCAAAATGCTTTAAAGGAAATGCTTCATTCCGATTGTATCAAAAAAATTGATAATTTATTAAGAGTTATGAATTAGGAGGAATTATGGAAAAAAATCATTACCAAGGTTTAATTAATAAATACAGACAATATTTACCGGTAACGGAAAAAACTCCTGTTATAACTTTAAATGAAGGAAATACACCTTTAATAAAAGCCGAGAATCTGGCTAAAAAAATTGGTTTTAAAGGCAGTATTTATTTAAAATATGAAGGTGCTAACCCTACAGGAAGTTTCAAAGACAGAGGAATGACTATGGCTGTTACCAAAGCGGTTGAAGATGGAGCAAAAGCCATTATTTGTGCTTCTACAGGAAATACCAGTGCCGCAGCCGCAGCTTATGGAGCTAAAGCAGGTATTAAAGTTTTTGTTTTAATTCCTGACGGGTATATTGCACTGGGTAAGTTATCTCAAGCTATGATGTATGGTGCTGAAATTATTGCTATTGAAGGCAATTTTGATGAAGCTCTTGAAATGGTTATTGAAATTTCTAAAAATACACCTATTACTCTTGTTAATTCCGTTAATCCTTACAGAATAGAAGGACAAAAAACCGGGGCATTTGAAATTATTGAGGCTTTAGGTGATGCTCCTGATTATCATTTTATTCCGGTTGGAAACGCAGGAAATATCACTGCTTATTTTAAAGGATATGAAGAATTTTTTGCACTTAAAAAATCTTCTCACCTCCCTAAAATGATGGGTTATGAAGCAGAAGGAGCTGCTGCTATTGTAAAAGGTGAAAGAATCTTACATCCTGATACTATTGCTACTGCTATTAGAATAGGTAATCCTGCAAGTTGGAAACAAGCTGAACGTGCCAGAGATCTTTCCAACGGTAAAATTGACTGTGTTAATGACAATGAAATTATTGAAGCATATAAGCTATTGGCTTCTTCCGAAGGAATTTTAGCTGAACCGGGAAGTGCAGCTTCTGTTGCAGGTTTAATTAAAGCTAATAAAATGGGGCTTATTAAAGAAGATTCTGTTTGTGTTTGCATTTTAACCGGCAATGGCTTAAAAGATCCTGACAGTGCAATTAAATATTCTCATACCGAAGTTAAAAAGACTAAAGCAAATTTAAATGAGATATTAAATGTAATTAAGTTTTAGATTTTTGGCTTGAAACACACGCTTTAATGGCATCTATTAAACGTTCTGCTTGTATGATTTCTATTTCAAAGTTATCAGGTAGTTTTTTTAATAATTTAGGTATTATAGCTTTTTTAAACCCGAGTTTTTGAGCTTCATAAATCCTTTTTTCCAAATCAGACACATTTCTTATTCCGCCGGATAAGCTAATTTCACCTATTATTACACAATCACTATCTACAACAACATCTCTAAAACAAGTAGCAACTGCAAGAGCTATACCAAGATCAGCCGCAGGTTCATTTATTTCTATTCCTCCTGTTACATTTACATATACATCATGCTTTGATAAATTTAACCCTATTCTTTTTTCAAGCACTGCTATTATTTGTAACAGCCTGTTATATTCTACACCTGTTGATACACGCCGTGGAGATGGATATGAAGTAGTTCCAACAAGAGCTTGTATCTCTACCAATAATGCTCTTGTTCCTTCTAATGTAGATATTATTACACTTCCAGGTGTTACCACATCTCGTCTTTCATTCATAAATAACTCACTGGGATTACTTACTTCTTCTAAACCGTTTTCAGCCATATTAAATACTCCTATTTCATTTGTTGAGCCAAAACGATTTTTTATTGAACGTAAAAGTCTTTGCGATTTATATTTATCTCCTTCAAAATATATTACTGTATCTACCATATGTTCCAATACTTTAGGGCCTGCTATATTTCCATCTTTTGTTACATGCCCGATTACAATAACTGTAATATTTTTATTTTTTGCTATATCCATTAATATATTTGTACACTCACGTATCTGCGATACACTGCCTGATGAGCTTGTAATATTTGATGTATAAACTGATTGAACCGAATCAATAACTAATATGTCAGGTTTTATTTCATCTATTTGAGAAAGTACATTTTCCAAATTAGTTTGAGAATATACATATAATTTATCAGAATTTACATTTAATCTTTGAGCTCTTAATTTTACTTGAGATCCTGATTCTTCAGCACATATATATAATAATTTTTTTCCGTTGTTACAAATATTACCTGCTGTTTGAAGGAGTAATGTAGATTTACCTATTCCAGGATCTCCTGCTAATAATACTAATGAACCTTGTACAAGTCCGCCGCCCAATACTCTGTCAAATTCCTCAAATCCTGTTGAAGCCTTTATACTTTCCGTAATTTCTATCTCGTTGATCAAACAAACAGGTGTATTATCTATCACTACACTTTGTAAACTTGAATTTGAATTTTTAACTTCAGTTTCTTCCGTAAAAGATGACCAACTGCCACAATCAGGGCATCTGCCTATATATTTTGGAGTTTCATATCCGCAATTTTGACATACCCATTTAGTTTTTATTTTTGCCATTATCCAATTTCTCTTTTCTTTGATTTATAAGATTTTGTTTTTCATCTACTGTATGAACATTTTTTATTAATGCATTTGATATCAAAAGCAAAAACGGATTAACTTTTGAGCTCACATTTACGGAAATTTGTATTTTTTCTTGTTTAATGGTTTCTTTATTAAAATTTTTTTCTATTTCCGTATCTATATTTATATTAACATTATATTTTTTAGAATCTTCTTTCATTAGTATTTCAAATGTTTTTAAGGGAAATGTATCTGATATTACCAGAATTATTTTTATTTCATCATTATTTGTTTTTATTATTTCCGCTTTAAAATTTCCAAAATTTTGTGTTGTAATCAAAATTGTAACGAAATCATCAACTTCTACAGACTCAGCTGTCTCTTTGGAGGCTATATCCAGTTTAAACATATTATTATCTGTTAATGGCAGCCAAGGAAGATACATTAACATTGTTGCTCTTATGGTTTGCGGTTCTGACAGGGCTGCTGCTGAAACAAATGAAATTAATTTTGAAATCTCTGATATTTGTTCATCTTTTAGACTAACACCTATTTTATTAAATTGTGCCAGCATTTGATATAGTTTTGACAGAGCTTCTTTTGAATTAGTTTGAAGTAATTCGGAAAGTTGTTCCGTATTAAGAGTCGCAGCTAAAAGAATTAATACATTTTTATTATCTGATTCTTGCATATTTACCACAAGTTGTTTTAATAATTGTTCAAAATTCTTGGGCATATTTAACAGCTGTTTTAACATATCTATAATTTGCTGATTTTCAAGTTTTGCAAGTTCTGTAGTTATCATGCTTAATTGCTGCATGGTTTTTGGCATAACATTCCGGGCGGATTCTTTTATTACTGCATTTTCATTTTGATTATTTTGAATTATAGCAAAATTTTGGGTCTTTGCAGTTTTGGAATTATTATATCCGCTTATAAAATTATTTATAAATTGAAATGGATTTATATTAGTCATTACTTCTTATTATAACATTAATGTTATGTTTCTAATTAATAAGAAATTTAAATTAGTCAATAAATTTTTATTCTCCCAATAAATAAATAGGTAAATCATGCTGTTGGGCAAATTCAAATATTTCAGGATGTTCATTTCCCAACTCATCTAAGGAATTATATTTTGCAATTATAGCATTTATTTTGGGGTTATATAAATTTGACTCGTTATGAGGAGATCTACCTTCCATTGTAATTAAATTATCATTTGCTTTTTTTATTGCCGTTTTTATATTAATTCCCTTTATTGTTTTAGAACCAATAGTGTATTCTCTGTCGTCTCTGATTTGTGTTTCATATTTACATCTTGCAAATTGTTCATAAAATAGTTGGTATTCTTCATCTGTTAAATTTAACTCTTGTTTGATTGTCAGGGGAATCATATTTCTATATTCAGAAAGCCTGGAGTTTTGACCTGTAATTATATCACTTAATGTTTCAAATGTTTTGTTACTTCCTAAACCGGAAACTTGATTTTCATGTCCTGCATTAACTATATTTACATTCTCAGATTCAAGACTTACTCCGATTTTTTGCCCGCCATATGTTGATTTATTTGCTAAAGATATATATGAAGCACATAAAAATCCGCCATGGGCTACATCAGATAATATATCTACTATTTCTATCTTTTTGCCTGAATTTACGGCATGAACATATAATCTTAATGATTCAGGTGTAGTTCCGGGCGTAAATCCATATTCTGCCAGATCAAAATCTTGCGGTAACTGTGCAAAATTTATTACTTTATATTCCTGTCCGTTGTATTCTTGTGTCGGTATTCGGTTAGGTTTAATTATTTTACTTGTAAATACTATTTGTCCTTTTTGATTTATATTATTTAGTGAATCACCAATTGAATCTATTTTGTCTAATGATTTTTTGTTTGTATCATAAAACTTTTCACTCACACCTTTTAAGTCAGATTCAGCCATTATTTGTGCTATAGTATAATCATCCTTATGTCTAAACATTGATGCAACATAATTTGAATCTTTTGTTCCTTTACTATACAATTCCAGCCAATGATGATTTTTAACAAGTTCAAATATTCTATCTCTTACATCAACAGGGAATGAATATTTTTCTAATATATTTCTTGCATATAATGCTGAATACATTGGATGATTATCATCCTTTACACCTTCTGATTTCGCTATATCATGAAGAATAACAGATATTTTTAAAATTGTTTTATCCAAATCAGACAATTCTTGATATTTTTCATTAGACATTGCTTCTTGCAATACTTTTAATATATGAACATCTACTGAAAGCTCATGACCGGCATGCTGCTGTTTCCCTATAACATTTATAAACTCAGGCATACCTTGTATTAATGAATTTAATGCTCTATCCAGCTCTTCATTTCCTGTTATTACTGAATTTTCTCTGATAAATTTATTTGCCAGTTCATAAACTTTAGCTTCGGTTGGATTTGTTAAATCAAGTTTCAGGTTCTCGCTACTAACATTAATTATACCGTCATATCCGTCTAACAATACGTGTTTTGAAGGTGTAATTCCCAGTTTATTAAATATTTGTTCTTGTTCTGTCATTGGTACCTCATGCAATACCAGTCTAAGATCTCTTAAAAATTGAGTTCTTGAATATTTTAACGGTATTCCTTCTTTAGAATACTGAGAAAAATCAGTAGAAGAAAGAAGATTTTCTAATGACTGATTATTATTTGCAAAAAATCCCTGCATCATTGTTTTTTGTGCTTCTTTTGTAACATCTGTCGGCACTATTGTTTGTTTTAAACTTGTATTTATATTTGTAATTAATGAATTTACTTGCTGTAATTCTTCATTTAATCCATTTATTTCTTCAAAGTGATTTTTTATTTCATTTAAACGTGACAATAAATTAAGTTTATCAGATAAAGACCTTTTTATCGCAGGGAAAAAATAAATATCTTCCATAATGTCAATATAATCATATATATACTTAGGTTTTGCACCTTTATTTTTCATATCAATAGCCTGTGTATATTTCTTTTCGTTTGAACATAAATTCATTAATTTTTCAACTTCAAAACCTGCTTTTTTTAAATCAAGAGCTCTTGTATACGTTTCTTCTGAGCATGAACATAATTGAAGTATATACTTCGATCCTTCTATACCTGCATTTACAAGTTCAATAGCTCTTGGAAATATTTCTTCTGATTCTCTAGCCAATTCTGTTATTAAATATTCACTTTCAATTCCTTCTTCTTTTAAGTGGAGAGCATTTTGATATACTTTTTCAGATCGACTCAGATCTAATATACAACCAGCATTCTTTATACCTGCTTTTTTTACCAATGAAAAAGCTCTTTCATACACTTCTTCTGATGAATCACATATACGATATATCTCCGAATTGCTTATTATCTCCGAATCTACCATTTGTCCAGATTTGCCTTTAACACCTTCTTTTATTAGATCAAGAGCTCTTGTATATATTTCTTCCGACGCTGAACTTATTTCAACTATTTGATCAAAATCTAAAAGACCTGCATTTATAAGTTCACTAGATTTTGGCAATATCTCTTCTGATTCAAAAGATAGTCTGTATATTAAATATTCACTTTCAATTCCTTTTTCTTTTAAGTAGAGAGCATTTTTACATACTTCTGCCGACTCACTTAATTCAATTATACAATCTTCTAGTTTAAAACCTGCTTCCGCCAATGAAACAGTTCTTTTGTACTCTTCTTTTGGTAATGAAGTCATTTCTTCTATACAGCTTCCATTTTTTAAGCCTAGTTTCGCTAATGTAAGAGCTCTTGCATACTTTTTTGATGAACTACATATACTTTGTATATCCAACCCACCATAATCTTTAACACCTTCATTTAGCAATCTAACAGATTTTTTATATATTTTTTCCGTTGAACTTATGTCAAAGATAGAACTCATATTTGTCATACCTGCTTTTGCAAGTACTATAGCTTTTGTATATATTTCTTTTGATTCAGATAAATTTACTAAGTCTTTAACCGGTTCATCTACTCCATACGTTTTTACCCCTGCTTCTAATAATTTAATCATTCTGTCATAGTGAATATTATCTGATGATACTATTATATCAATTTGATCTGATTTAGAAATATACGGATATTTTTCCGCTAAAAATGCTTTTCTTTCTTCAATTTCTTCAGGAGTAGGTAGTTTTGGTTCTGTATTTTCAGTAGAAGTTTCAACATTTTTATCATCATTTATACCATTTTTAGATTTATTAGGTAAAACATTGGACAATACCTTTTTTATTGTTTTTAAAACTTTAGAATTTGAAGAATTATTCGTATCATCAGCATTTGATAATGAAGGTGAAACAGATTTTGCAGCTAAAACACCTTCTTGAGCCTGATTAATCGATTGATCCAAAGAAGTATCTCCCGATATATTTTGAATATCAGAGTTAACAAGTTGACTATCAGATATAATTAATTCATTATCTTGAGCTGCCGACTGTGTTGATTGTGAAGCCTCATTTTCGACATATTCAGGATTTGTTATATCTTCATAAACAACATAATCTGAATCTACAGTATTATCTTTATTATTATTAGGAATATTTTCTTCATTGACAATACCTGATCCCAAATAAAAAGAATTATCAGCCCAATCATGCAAAGTAACATCCGCTTGGTATTTATCACTCGGAGTCTCTGCAAAAACATTATCTTCAAGAACTTCCACATCAGGAATATTTGTATAACTAAATCTGATAGTTCTTATTGTGTTATTAGCCTTATTATCTACAGAAGTACCATCATATTTAGTTAAACCTTCATTATCATCTAATCCGTATAGTTGAGCAACATCAGAAGCAGACATATCAGTTGCTATAACATTTCCGTCTTTATCCAGATAGTTAGTATATTTTAACCCGTCTTCATTAGTACCTTTTACAGTTTTGACACTACCCTCAGGTTTAGGAGTACCTGCAGCTATATGTAGTGCCTCAAAAGATATACCGCCAATAAATCCGGTTAATGCAGCTGACGCAATATTTTCACCAGAAGCATTCAGCCATTCATTAAAAGAAACTTCTTTCCCGTCAATAGCACAAGATAAAAGATAGTTAGTACCGCCTCCTGCTACGGAAGCTGACGCAGATGCCGTACTACCGGTAATACCGGAAGAAAGTAATCTTCCTATAACTTGACTTTGTGCCGTATTTCCTGATGTTAAAACAGGTCTAACAGCGAAAGAAGTTCCATAAGCCACTCCGCCAGCGACAGCTGAAGATACCGTAGATACAGCAGCTGTTTTCCCTAAATCAGACCATGAAAAATCAACATCATCATTAAAAGCAGCTTCCGTTAAATAATTTCCTACTCCTATACCATCTCCGATTATTAAAGAAGTAACTTCACTTGAAGCAAGACTTGCCGCTGCTTTAGATGTAGTTTTACTCAAAACCGTACTTATAGCTTTTCCGGTGCCTACTCCAAGTGCCGTAGAGGCAGAATTAATAACACCGTTAGTAAAATCTTGCATACCTTCTTTAACAGAATATCCATCTTTTTCGGTAATACCATCTACTACTTGAGGTATAACATATGCTACTGTTCCTGCCGCTGTTAATGCACCTATTGCTCCAAGTGAAGCTCCTATACTCATACCTCCTGTAAAAGGAGCTCCAACGATACCTGCAGTAATTAAACCAACAACCGTAAGACTTGAAGTAATACCTGAAATAACATTAGTACAAAGTTTCTGACCTTGGCAATATTTAGAAACACTTTCAACTATTTCAGATTTTGATAAATCCACCTGACCATTAATTAAATTATTAATTTCATCATCATTTAACTCATTACCTGTAACGGATTTATATACTTCGTTTAATTTTGAAGAATCCTTTTTTAGTTCTTCTATTTGTCCTTTCAGCTCATTTATTTGTTCCGTAACCTTTTCTGAACCCGCTCCTATACCTGTCTTATTTTTAAACCAATCCCAACCTTTAGCCAGAATCCCATTATTCTCTTTAACACCTTGAAATTGTTGTTCGTATGCAGAAACAATATGCTCAAGGTAGTTTGTAAGCGATTGCATTAATTGTTCTTGCTCTATAGCTGCTGCATTACTTTCATCTTCTTTTGATGATGTCATTTTAACTTGTTGAAAATTAACAGAATCATCCGCAGAAGAAATCTCTAAATAAGAATCATTATCAATTTCATCACTTTCAAACACTAAATTTTCTTCATCATTTTCATCTAAAGATGTTTTTTGAAGATCAGTATTATACAAAAAATTATTTGAAATTTTATCTATTGACATATGATACTACCTTTCAATATATTCATTACAGCACCTTTATGCTTGCTGTATATGATCTTCACATTCATTTGCAAATTTCTTCAGACAAAAAAGGGAATAAAGAATATCTATTTTATCGATATTCTATTCAATTTCTTTAATTATTGTTACATATTTTAATATTTATTTAAAAAATTGATTTTAATTTCTACAAAAGTAGTATATAATATAAATAGAGATATCAAAAAATGTTCACTTTCTAAAAATTAAAGAAGAGGCAAAAAATGTCATTTGGTATTAATGGGCCAGATAATTTACCTGCTATTCAAAAATCGCACCACACAAATGATGGCGGAGCAGGCAATTTGGGCTATTTTCAAAGAGACGGGAATAAAAAACAACAACAAAATAAAAAAGATGAACATGATATTTTTGAATTATCTTCTAAAGAAGAATCTGAGGAAGAAGAAAATTTTGACATTAATTTAGATTCTATAGGAACTAAAATTAAAAATTTTTGGTTAAAAATACATAATAAATCGGAAGAAGAAAAAAAATCCGAAGATCAATAACCTTCGGAATTTATAATTATATGTGTGTGTATTAAATATTTAATCTAGTGTCGCAACATTGTGCTTGCTGTCTTGAAATTTGCTTTCTTGGGGCTTGTCGTTCGCTCGCTTTCGCTCGACTTCACCCTACGGAAAATTCGCTCTCTTGAATTTTCCTCTCTCGGGCGAGTGCTTCACTACACTTCGTTTGTCGTTCAGCTCGCCCTCACATTCTCGGGTTCGCTCGCTTTCGCTCGACTTCACCCTACGGAAAATTCGCTCTCTTGAATTTTCCTCTCTCGGGCGAGTGCTTCACTACACTTCGTTTGTCGTTCAGCTCGCCCTCACATTCTCGGGTTCGCTCGCTTTCGCTCGACTTCACCCTACGGAAAATTCGCTCATCTGAATCGTAAAGTTGTTCAATTTTAATTTTCAACAGATTTAAAGACTAACTCATCATTTGAAACATCAATAGATACATGAGAATGAGGCAGAATTTCCTGTTTTAAAATTTTCTTTGAAAGCGGATTTTCGATTAATTGTCTTATGGTTCTTTTCAAAGGTCTTGCACCATAAATAGGATTATAGCCTTTTTGAGCAAGATATTCTTTTGCTTCATCTGTTATATCTATAGAAATATCTTGTTCTTCTAATAATTTATGAAGATGTTGTGCTTGTATATCAACAATTTCTGCTAATTGAACCATTGTTAATGCTTTAAAGAATACTATCTCATCAATTCTATTCAGAAATTCAGGTTTAAAACTTTCATGCATTAAAGCCATTACCTCTTCTTTGGTCTGTTCTGCTTGCTTTTCTGATAACATTGATTCTAAAGTATTTTTCAATATAATTTCACTACCTATATTACTTGTTAATATAATTAAAGTATTTTTAAAGTCAATTGTTCTGCCTTTAGAATCCGTCAATCTTCCGTCATCAAAAATTTGAAGCATTATATTAAATACATCAGGATGTGCTTTTTCTATTTCATCAAAAAGTACAACCGAATACGGTTTTCTCCTTACATATTCCGTTAATTGACCGCCTTCATCATAACCGACATAACCGGGAGGAGCTCCGATCAATCTCGAAACAGTATGTTTTTCCATATATTCTGACATATCTATTCTAATCAATGCATCTTCATCATTAAACATAAATTCTGCTAATGCTTTGGCAAGTTCTGTTTTACCTACACCCGTAGGCCCTAAAAATATAAATGTACCAATTGGTCTGTTAGGATCTTTTAAACCGCTCCTTGCTCGTCTTATTGCGTCAGATACAACTTCCACAGCTTCATTTTGACCTACTACTCTTTTATGCAAATATTCTTCCATATTAATTAACTTCTGTTTTTCACTTTCAAGTAGTTTATTTATGGCTATTCCTGTCCACTTACTAACAATTTCCGCTATATCATCTTCATCTATTTCTTCCTTTAATAATGCGTTCTTATGTTCTTTTCCGTTTTCGCCCGTTTCTCTTAATTGTTTTTCAAGTGCAATAAGTTTACCGTATTTCAACTCAGCGGCTTTTTGTAAGTCCATATTTCGCTCTGCTTCTTCTATTTGAATTTTTACTTTTTCTATTTCTTCTTTTATTGAAGCTTCACCTTGTATTGAACGTTTTTCCATTTCCCATTGCGTTTTTAATTTCTCAATTTTTTTATTCAAGTCTTTTAATATGTTTTCTATATTCTGAATTTTCTCCGTATTATCAGGATTTTCTTCTTGTTTTAATGCTTCTCTTTCTATTTCTAACTGCATTTTTTGTCTTACAAGCATATCAAGTTCTTCAGGCATGGAATCTATTTCTATTCTTAATGACGAAGCGGCTTCATCAACCAAGTCTATAGCTTTATCAGGTAAGAATCTGTCTGTAATATATCTATCTGATAATTTTGCCGCAGCTACAAGAGCTGAATCCTTAATTCTTACACCGTGATGAACTTCATATCTTTGTTTTAACCCTCTTAAAATACTTATTGTATCTTCAATAGAAGGTTCATCAACCATAACAGGTTGAAAACGACGTTCTAAGGCAGGGTCTTTTTCTATATATTTTCTGTATTCATTAATTGTTGTTGCTCCTATACATCTTAAAGTACCTCTTGCCAGCATCGGTTTTAACAAATTGCCTGCATCGGTTGAACCTTCTGTTGCACCGGCACCAACTACAGTATGAAGTTCATCTATAAACATTATTATTTCGCCGTTTGAGTCTTCAACCTCTTTAAGTACCGCTTTTAAACGTTCTTCAAATTCACCTCTAAATTTTGCACCGGCGATTAAAGCTCCTAAATCTAAAGAAATAAGTTTAGTATTTTTAAGATTCTCAGGAACATCACCTCTTAATATTCTTTGTGCTAATCCTTCTATTATTGCTGTTTTACCTACACCTGGTTCGCCTATAAGTACTGGATTATTTTTTGTTTTTCTGTTTAAGACTTGAATAACACGTCTTATTTCATCATCTCTGCCGATTACAGGATCAAGTTTACCCTTACGTGCCATTAATGTTAAATCTGTTGAATATTTTTCCAATGCTTTATATGAATCTTCCGCATTTTTACAATCCACTTTTCTGTTACCTCTTACTTTCTTCATTGCATTTAATACTGAATCTTTGGTTATTTTATTTTTATTTAATATCTGTTGTATTTTTGAACCTTCCAGTTCTGTCATTGCCATTAAAATATGTTCAATATTAATGAAAGAATCCTTTAAATTATTTGCGTTTTCTTGTGCCATATCAAATAATTTATTTGTCATTTGTGATAAATATAGCTGCTGGTTAGGATTTGATGTTTGTATTTGAGGAAGTGTTGAAATCTCGTTAACTAATTGATGTTCAAAATTATCATTATTTATTTTTAATTCTTTACAAAAATCCTTTGCAATTCCTTCATTATCCTCTACAATAGCCAGCATTATATGTATTGGTTCTAATTGAGAATTATTATATCTATACATTATCTGTTGAGCTGCATAAATAATCTCGTTTGTATAATCCGTTAGTCTGTTAAAATCTATCATATAAGAACACCTCTTTTCATAGAATATAATCTTGTGTCACAGTCTTTCATTTACTCTTCACAATTTTAAAGTTGTTTACACTCCTCTTTAGAGAACTTCGGTAAAAATTTTTTCTGACAATTTTTAACCTTACTTTTAGTTTAACCGTTTTTTTCTTATAATTTAAAAAAATTTATAATTTATTAAGATTTTGAATTTTTTTTAACTCATTTGAAGTATAATACATTCTGTATGTTAAATGAATTAATTACGGATACTATCAGTGCAATTGCTACTCCTGTCGGGAACGGAGGAATTAGTGTTATCAGAATTTCAGGTGATAATGCTTTTAATATTATTAATAAAATTTTTTCACATAAAAATCTTATCCCTAATAAAATTTATCACGGACAAATCATTGAAAATAATGAAAATATAGATGATGTTATTGTTCTTCCTTTTAAAGCTCCCAATAGTTATACGGGGGAAGATATAATTGAAATCCAATGTCATGGCGGTATTTATATTACCAATAAAATACTTGATATCACACTAAAACAAGGTTCAAGATTAGCTAAAAAAGGAGAATTTACAAAAAGAGCTTTTTTAAATCATAAAATAGATCTTGCTCAAGCAGAAGCCGTGCTTGATTTAATTCAGGCTCAAACCGAAAAATTTGCTGTTATCAGTGCTAAAAATTTATTCGGTAAACTTTCCATCGAAACTAATAAAATTAAAAAAGAAATAACAGATCTTTTGTCAAGAATTATTGCTTCAATCGATTTTCCTGATGATGTCAGTGAACCTGATTACCAATTTTTAGAAAATACTATTGAAAAAATAATTAATGATATTAATTATATTCTAAGTTTTTCTAAAACTTCCAATGTATACAGACAAGGAATAAAAATTGTACTTGCCGGAAAACCTAATGCCGGGAAATCTTCACTTTTCAATGCTCTTTTAAATCAGGAAAGAGCTATTGTTACTGATATTGCAGGTACTACAAGAGATGTTATAAATGAAACTATAGATATTGATGGTATTGCTTGTACTATTACGGATACGGCAGGCATTCGTGATGATAATAATATCAATAAAGCAGAAGCTATTGGTATTGATTTTTCAAAAAAATATCTTCAAGAAGCTGATATTATATTATTTTTATATGATATAAATCAAGGATTTACTCAGGAAGACAATGAAATTTTTAATACTATAAAAGAAAAACCTTTCATTAAAATAGCTACCAAATCTGATTTAACAAATAAAACCGATGAAGATGCTATTTGTATTTCTCTTATTACGGGGAAAAATCTTGATTTATTAAAACAAGAAATTAAAAAACTTGTTATTAATCAAAACCTTACAGAAATTGAATTTATTACGAATAAACGCCAACAAGAATGTCTGACGGAAGCAAAAAATGCACTAATCAATGCTTTAATTGCAACTCAAAATTTTGAAATTCAAGATCTTATTTCTATAGATATAAAATCAGCTTTAATGTTTATATCTGAAGTATCCGGTGAAGTTATTACAGATGAAATTTTAAATAATATTTTTGACAACTTCTGTATTGGAAAATAATTCTTTTTACTAACCTTTTAGGTAATATTTTTTTTATCATATTAATTTAAATTATAATTATTATTTAAATTATAAAAGAGAAATTTATGAAATTTTTATCTAAAAATATTTTACAAGACTCGGATTTATTAAAAGAAATTTTTTTATCTTTATCAAAATATTCAGAAAATGAAATTATTTTAACCGATGAAAAATTTAATCTGATATTCCATAATACTAAACATTCCATAAAGAATAAAAAAAATCTGAATGATTTCATTAATGATTTTTTAAATATTAATATAAAAAAACATCTTGATAATTTCAAAATATCAGATAAAAAACATCTTTTAATTAAAATGATTTATACTCAACAAGATTATAATCAAAAAATTCCCATAAACTTACATATATGTAAAATTTTAAACAGTCATAAAATAATAAAAGCATATATTATTATTTTACAGGATATTACGCAGGAGATAAAAAATCATATACAAAAAGAAACATTTATTGATATTATCTCTCATGATTTAAAAAATCCGATAAGAGCAAATATCCAAATTTTAGAACTTATATTAAAAGAAAAATTCGGCAAACTTGAAAACAGTTTAAAAATGATTCTTGATGAACTTCTAAACTCTTGCTCTTTTATTAATTATATGACTGACAATCTTTTAATAAAATATAAAAATGAACTCAATTTATATGAATTAAAAAAAGAAAAATACTCTATTGTAAAACTCGTTAAAGATAAATGTAATGATTTAATGTCTTTGTTAGACAGAAAACATCAAACAATTGAATTTACTGTTGAAGGAAATATAAAAGATATTATCATTGATAAAAATGAAATCGGTAAAGTTATCAATAATTTAATTATTAATGCCTCGGAACAAAGCAGTGAAAATTCCAAAATCAAAATTTATATTTCTAATTCCAAAAAATCAATAAATGTATCATTTATTGATTTTGGAAAACACAAACCTCAAGAAAAATTACATGAAATATTTGACGAATTTTTAACTTGTTCCAATAAATTCAGAAAAGTAGGTTACAGTCTTGAATTATATAATTGCAAAAAAATTATAGAAGCACACAATGGGGTAATTACGGCAGAAAATGTTGCAGATCGGGGAACATCTATAACATTTTCTCTCCCTGTTGCTTAAAATCCTAAAGATAACCCCGCACATATGTTAATTGACTGTCCGGTTATTCCTTTTGCACTATCAGATATCAAATAATCACATAATGAAGCTATTTCTTGCGGAGTTACAAATCTTCGCTGCGGAATTGTTTCTAATATTTCATCTTTAGTAAATTCATCGTTCAACGATTCATTTTCTATCAATTCAGTATCTACCCACCCCGGATTTATTACATTAACAGTTACATTACTTTGTGCCAATTCAAGTGCTAATGCTTTTGTCATACCTATTAATGAAGATTTGGTTAATGAATATAATGAAGCATTTGCTTCACCCATAACTCCTGAAATAGATCCTATATTAATAATTCTTCCGTACTTTTGTCGTTTCATATTAACTACATAATACTTTATCAGCTCATATGAAGCTATTGTATTCAGTTTTATTGACTGAATTATATCTTCATGTTTTGTATTTTCTACATTTGAATATACATAACATCCGGCATTATTAATTAAAATATCAATATCTTTATTTAAAGTGTCGAAAAGAATTTTCGCAGCATTATCAACAGTTAAATCAATTGCACAATAACCTGCAAAATTATTTTCGGTGCATAGTTTTTTCAACTGTTCTTCATTTCTTCCCGTTATAAAGACATTGAATTTTTCAGCGAAATATTTAGCCGTTACCAACCCGATTCCTCTTGATGAACCGGTAATTAACATATTTTTATTCATTATCGACATTTGTTATAAAACTCATTATTGACAATATAAAAGAATTTATCAAATCTTCTTTTTCAACATCATCCAAAACTTTTAAAAATTCAATACAAGTATGAAGATTATAATTTTTATCATACCATCTGTTATAACCGGGAAGAACGTTATGGGACATATTTTGTATAAAAATGTCGAATTTTTCCTGATATTTACTCATTATAATTTGAAGGAAATCTTGTGCGATTATCTCAATATTATAATCATCAACACTTTCTAAAAGTATTAGTAACTTTTTTAGATTTGGATACTTATCATACCATCTGTTATAATTCATAGATTAACCTGCCGGCCAAGTAAAATTCCTTCCTGCCATAACATGAACATGCAAATGAAATACGGTTTGTCCTGCTTGTGATCCTGTATTTATTACTGTTCTATATTCATTAATTCCCATTTGTTTTGCTATTTTCGGAATTACTGAAAAAATATTTCCAAACATTTCTTTAGAATCTAATTTATTTAATGAACTATAATGTTTTTTGGGAATAACAAGAAAATGTACAGGAGCCTGCGGATTTAAATCATTAAATGCAACTGTATTTTCATCTTCATAAATTAAATTGGCAGGTATTTCTTTATTTGCAATTTTACAAAAAATACAATTTTCACTCATTAATTACCTCTATATTTAATCTAATGTCGAGTATATTTTACGAGTTTTTTTATAACACTTTTTTAAAAAAATTTACTCGGCATGTTTATATGATATAACTTTTTAATTATCGTTCAAATCATATAAAAAAATTATTTTTTTAATTGGAACACTAATTAATTTTCCACGTCGAAAATCATAATAAGAATTGAGTGAGGATTAATTATGAGTATACAATATGTTGAGGATTTTGAAATTGAAAATAATTTTATTGATCTTGAAGATAGAAATGAAGATGAAGAAGATATTACATCTTTTAATAATATTGTCTTTAAAGATGATATATTGCAAATGTATTTAAAAGATATCGGCAAAACAAAATTACTTAAACGTGATGAAGAAATTGCTCTCGGAAAAGAAATAATAGAAGGGGATAAAAAACGAGCATTAAAAGCAAAAAAGAAACTTATTCAATCGAATTTAAGACTTGTAGTCAGTATTGCTAAAAAATATGTAGGACAAGGGGTTCTTTTCATGGATTTAGTACAAGAAGGTTCTCTTGGTTTAATAAAAGCCGCAAACAGATATGATTATTCAAAAGGGTTCAAATTTTCCACATATGCTACCTGGTGGATACGACAAACTATTGTCAGATCTATTGCTAACAATTCTAAAGTTATAAGAATTCCTGTACATATGATTGATAAAATCAGACTTGTAAAAAAAGCCATATTTGAATTAAGTTATAATACGGGAAAAGAGCCAACGGTTGAAGAAATATCGGAGAAAATTAAAATACCGGTAAAACAAATAAATATGGTTTTAAAAACTATAAAACTTGAACCAATGAGTCTTGATACTCCTATTGCGGATAATTTATCGCTGGAAGACTACATCCCCGATGAAAACTATTTATCACCTGAAAATAACACACAAAATGTTCTTTTACAAAAGCAAATCAATAAAATTCTTAACGAACTTTCGCAAAAAGAACGTAAAATTATTATTCACAGATTCGGAATTAATGGTGAAAAGCCTAAAACTCTTGAAGAATTAGGAAAAGATATGGGCTTTTCAAAAGAGAGAATAAGACAAATTGAAAACATAGCAATAAAAAAACTAAGAACAAAAGAAAATATCAGGCATTTAAAAGATTATCTGAGTTAATTTATTGTCCGAGAATATTTCGATTCAGTTCCTTATCGCAAAATTTTCTCGGACAAATTTTTACAGCCATATTGTTCTTTTTTTTATTACCATGATACAATATTTTTATATTATTATAAAAGGGAAAATATAAATAATACCGTTGTTGTATCATCAAAAGGAAATTAAATGAGTTTGGAACGTTTTTTATTCGGAAAACATTATAATATTCTTAAACATCTGCCTGAGGCAGTCCTTGTTATTGATGAAAAAGGTAAAATTCACTATTCCAATAATAAAGCTTTTAAAATATTTGAAACCCAAAATCTAAACGGGAAAAATATTAATGATTATTTTATTGTACACTCTGATGACATCATAAGAAATAAAGATGAAGAAATAAAACAAATTCTTAAAATTGTTTCGGAAGAACACAATACTAAAATAACCGATGTTAAAGTTACGGATATTTCTTCAGGCAGAAAAAAAAGATACATTTTGACAATTATTGATAATACACAAGATCATTCTTTACTTGATCAATTAATTACAGAACGTCAGGAACAAAAAATTCTGAATCATTCAAAAAATATATTGTTAATAAAAATGTCAAACTATTTACGCTCTCCTTTACATTCCATTGTAGGGTTTTCTCAAGCTATGCTTGAAGGTTTAAGCGGTGAAATAAACGACAAACAAATTAAATATCTTCAAATTATGAACGGTAATTCATCTGAATTACTTATTCTTATCGAAAAATTAATTGAAATTTCGCTTATTGAGTCCGATTTATATAAACTCGATTATAATAATTTTGATATTACAGGTTTAATCACCCTGATTTCTAATGAAATATCAGTAAAATTAAAAAATAAAGATATAAAACTTAATATAACATCTAATGATTTAATCAGGCAAAACTGTTTTTCAGATAAAAATATCCTAAAAACAATTATTTCTAATTTGTTGGAAAATGCTATATCTTCAATAGATACAGGGGCAATTCAAATTATAATTTCAAATCCTTTGCCTGAATTTCTGCTTAATAAAGGATTTGAGTTAAATTCTGAAATAACAGAAAAATCATATTTAATGTGTGAAATAATTTCAAAAGGTGTTGATCCGTCTTTATATTCTAATGAAGATATATTTGATCCTTATGTACAAATTGATAAAAATTCAAAAAAATACTTATTACAAAGTTTATTATTAGGAAGTTCAAAAAAATATATTAATAAGCTAAAAGGTGAAATTTGGGTAAACAACAAATTTGCGAACCAAGTTTCCGTCGCATTTATTGTACCTATAGATAAATCGGCTGTTAATATTAATCAGGCAGGCTAAAATGGCTCAAGTTGAATTAAATGGTGTAACTAAAATATATGATAAAAAAGTTATCATTAATAATGTTAATTTAACTGTTCGAGATAAAGAATTTTTAATATTAGTAGGGTCTTCAGGTTGCGGAAAGTCAACTATTTTAAGAATGATAGCAGGTTTAGAAGATACAACTTCCGGTGAAATTAAAATTGATGGTATTTGCGTTAACAATGTTCATCCGAAAGAAAGAGATATAGCATTTGTTTTCCAAAATTATGCACTATATCCGCATATGAGTGTATATGAAAATATGGCATTCCCTTTAAAAATGCGAAAAATGAAGAAATCCGATATTGATCAAAAAGTAAAAGAAGTGGCACTTTCTCTTAATTTATCAGAATTATTACAACGAAAACCCAAACAACTATCAGGCGGACAAAGACAAAGAGTCGCACTTGGACGTGCAATCGTGAGAAATCCTAAAGTTTTTTTGATGGATGAACCTTTATCAAATCTTGATGCTAAATTAAGAGTTCAAATGAGATCCGAAATAAAAAAACTACATGAAAAATTACAAACTACATTTATATACGTTACTCATGACCAAACAGAAGCATTAACAATGGGTGATAGAATTGCAATTATCGATAAAGGTATTATTCAACAAATTGATACACCGTATAATATTTATAATAATCCTGTTAATACTTTTGTTGGTGGTTTTCTCGGTTCTCCTTCAATGAATTTTATAAAAGTTGATATTAATGATGATAATATTATAAAAATCAATGACTCTCCTTTAAAATTAAATAATAATCAATTATCAATTTTAAAAGGAAGAAAATCAGTCTTAGCCGGAATCAGAGCTGAAAGTATGTCAGATCCGAATCCTAATTTTGAATTTACAGCTCAAATAGATATTTCAGAAATGCTTGGTAATGAACAAATTTTATATTTTAAAGCTAACAATTCAAATTGTTCCGCATTAATACCTCCTTCTTTTACATTTAATAAGGATTTTTTATTTAAAATTAATTCTGAAAAAATTCTTTTCTTTGATGTTGAAACAGGAAAAAGAATTATTTAATTCGTTCCGTCAACTTTGGAATAATATAATCCCAAGCTCTTTCATTAGGATGAACATCCCCGTTTCCAAGACTATAATTAGGATCATAATCATTAAAAGGAGCAATATCATTTCTTTTTATAATTATAAATCCTGCTTTTATTAGATCAGGAATAATATTTTCAATATTACTACCATCTAAATATATAAAAATAATGAATTTAGTTCCGGGCCAATATTTATCAACATATTTTTTTGACAAAAGAAAATGTTGTTTTAAGAGTTCATCATTTTTCTTATCATTAATAAATAATCCTTTATTCCAAAATAACATTTTAATCTTGGCGGATAAAATACAGTCTTTTTCAGTGTTTTGTTTAAGTTCGCCTTGTTTAAACGAATATCTTATATCATAATATTCTTTTAAAGAAACAATTGAAGGCTGATACAATCTTCTTACATGATCCCCGATATAAGTATAAATAATGTATTCGGGTTGAGGGATTATTTTATAAAAATTCTCATTTTGAAGTTGATAGAGCATATTTTGTACGCCGAAACCATGTTTTGCACGGTTATATACGGGGCGATTGGTATATTTTGCAAGTACATGCGACATAATTTTATCTTCTGATATTTTATGTCCGTATACAAAAGAACAACCAAATAACAAAATAGGTCGTTTTTTAGAATCCTCATTTTCAGCTTTTCTATAAAAATTATTTTTACCTAAAATATATTTATCATATAATTCTTTTTCGCTTACAGGACTGTAAAATGATTTATATAATGATAATGCATTGTTTTTTATTTCACTTGGCAAACCTTGATAAAATACTAAAAAATCAAAAACAATTAATATAAAAATTATTGAAATAAAATTAATAAAAATTTTTCTCATTAATTAAATTTTCCAAATTTGATTAAAAGCCCTAAGTATTACAACAGGATGAAAAATAATTCTGTATGAATTTGCTATAATAAAAAATATTTTGTAAATTAACAAAGTTTTTTTATCATAACATTTTTTAAAAAATAATACTTGACCTTTCATTTTATGCACTCGTGTATTAATTCGTTTTTTTGTAGATTTACCTTCAAGATGTATTATGTTAGCTTCAGGAAGTATAAATATTTTATAACCTGCTTTTTTTATTCTGAATTGTAATTCGGACTCTTCACTATAAAGGAAAAAATCTTCATCAAAACAACCGACTTCAGTTAATACACTTTTTTTAATAAATAAATCAGCACCAATTATAATATCAACTTCTTTTTTTTCATTTTGTTCATTGTTACCTTTATCAAAATTTTTAAAAAATTTTAAAAATTCCGATTTTATAGTGGGAAAATTTCCGTAAGAATGTACATGATTATTGTTTTTATCATACAAATTTCCTCCGCAAGCACCTATTTGCGGATTATTTTCCATAAAATCAAAAAATATCTTAATTGCATTATTTACCAGCAAAGTATCAGTGTTCAAAAGAAAAACATATTTCCCTGAACATTTATTAATAGCAAGGTTATTAGCCTTGCCAAAACCTAAATTTTGTTCATTAGCAATAATATTTACTTCGGGAAATTGGTTTTTTACCGATATACAAGTATCATCTTGTGAATTGTTATCAACAAGCCAAATATCGAAATTAATATTTTTTGTTTTATCGTAAATAGATTCAATACATTTTAATGTATAATCACAAGTATTATAAGAAACTAAAATAATTGAAACATCAACTTGAGGCATAAAGATTACTCTTTAATAATAATTAAGTTATTAGCAACTTTCATCTTACAAGTAGGAAGTATTACATCTTGCAGACCGTTTGCTATACTAATAACGCTATGAGCTTCAAGAGTAACATCTTCACCTTTGTAATTAAAAGTATAATCAGTATCTCTGTCAGATCTTATAGTAATTTGACTCATAAAAAAACTCCTTAATTAATCTATAATTCTTCTTCCTTCGATTGCTTTAGCCAGAGTAATTTCATCTGCGAACTCAAGATCAGAACCTATTGGAAGTCCAAAAGCAATTCGTGAAATTTTAATATTAAAAGGTTTCAAAAGTTTTGTAATATACATGCTGGTAGCTTCACCTTCAACAGACGGATTTAGTGCAAGAATAATTTCTGATATATTTTCATCGGCAGCTCTGGTTAACAGTTCTTTAATTCTGATATCTTCAACCCCAATTCCGTCCAGAGGCGAAATAGTGCCTTGAAGTACATGATATAATCCTTTATATTCACGAGTTTTTTCTATAGCAATCAAATCTTTTGTTTCAGCTACAACACAAATAACTGATTTATCCCGCCTTGAATCAGAACATATCTCACAAGGATTTGAAGCTGACATATTAAAACATATACTGCAATAATGAATATTTTCTTTTGCCGAAATAATAATTTCAGAAAATCGTTTAACATCAGAAACAGGCATTTTAAGCAGATGAAATGCCATTCTTTGTGCAGATTTTGGCCCTATCCCCGGGAATTTTTGAAAAAATTCTATTAATTGTGCTAAAGGTTTTGTATATTCCATTAGAATAATCCGGGAATATTTATTCCTGCCGGTACTATGCCTTTCATTTTATCCTGCATTTTTTTTGAAGCGTCTGCTGTAGCTTGTTTCATAGCTGATGTAATTAAATCTTCAAGCATTTCTAATGTTTCATCATCAACAGATTCGGGATTTTCAGGATTCATAGCCTGTTTTTGTAATTTTATTGATTTAAACTTACCATGCCCGTCACAGATAACTTTTACAGCACCATTTGCTGATTCTGCTGTTATTTCTGTATTATTAAGTTCTGTTTGTGCATCTTGCAATCTTTTTTGTACTTGCTGTGCTTGTTTCATCATACTTGCTAAATTCATTTTTTTAAACTCCCATATTATATAATTTAATCCGGTAGGTGCAGCAGCACCTTTAAAATTTGGTTTAAGTTGTTTATATTTGATCCAATTTTAACCGCTTCTACCTTTCGCAAATTTCGCTGTCTTGAATTTTCCTTTCTCTCGCTCGAGTGCTTCACTGCACTTCGTTTGTCGTTCAGCTCGCCCTCACATTCTCGGGTTCGCTCGCTTTCGCTCGACTCCGCCCTACGGAAAATTCGCTCTCTTGAATTTTCATTTCTTCGGACGAGTGCTTCACTGCACTTCGTTTGTCGTTCAGCTCGCCCTCACATTCTCGGATTCGCTCGCTTTCGCTCGACTCCACCCTACGGAAAATTCGCTCTCTTGAAATTGCTCTCTTTGCGAACCAACAAAATTTTCTCGGACAACCTATGGCAAGTATTATATGACAAGTATTTCTACTTAGCAAGTAAATTATTTATCCATTAATTCAGATAAACGAACTTCCTTTTTGAATTTATGTCCGGATTCTTTCGTTTGTGTATTTTCACTACATTCAAATACACAAAGCCCTACCGGTTTCTTATCTTCAACATTTCCTGTAATAATATCTTTTACAAAATTAATAATTTCGTTCATATATTCCTTTCTCGCTTGTTTGCAATATTTCTTCATTTCATTTTATTGCTGATAACATTAATATACACCACTCAAAAAATTTTACTCACAATTCATATTTTTCTTGAACATTTTAAAAATAAACTTATTTTCTTTTATTTTTAACCCCCACTTATGCTATATTTATTTCTATGAATAATTTATATGATAACAATATGAAAATGCTGAATGAAGCTATTGAATTTTCAAATACACAGCTTTCACATACTTCAATTATTAATATATTAAAATCCGATAATGATATAAAAAAGCAATATTGCTTAATCGAATTAAATAAAATCAATACAGAAGAAGAAGCAATAATTCTGGCAGATAATCTTATAAACAAATCAGGGCCTATTCGGGAAACCGCTTCTTATAAAATTTTGGATTTGATATCTAATCCGATTTATATGAATTTTTTTCAATCTAAAATAATTATCAGTTCTTTTATTAAAGGTATTACAGACATTAATCCAACAGTATCACGAAATATTATTGAAGTTATAAAATATGTTTCCGATTTTAATTTTTTAATTAAAAATATTATAAGCGAAATAAATATAACACTAAGTCAAATGCCGGATTCAGAGAAAAATCATTCTTATCTTTTAAATAAAAAAAATTTTAACTTATATTGGAATTTAGAAGCACTTTTTTCAATCTTTTCATCTAACGAAGTAAAGCAAAAGGTTATTGACTCAGAGTGCAACATTGATTATACAAAAGACTTAATTAATATACTAAGCATAACTGCAAAATCACAAGATTACACAATAAGAGAAAAAACCGCAAAACTTTCATCTCTGTTAAATATAGAACAGATTATCAACATATTAAAAAATGATCCTAATATTTATGTAAAAAAATATTTTTTATAAAATAAATTATGTTATAATTTTTTATATTCAATCTGATGTCACAACCTTCCGCTCGCTAATTGCAGCTGAAAAGTTGTTCTTAACAAAAAAGGAGAACAGAGGATGTTTTTAAACCAATTCTTTAAATTTTTAAAATATTTTGGTAAGGGCTATGAAATCAAATTGATATATATGCTTTTTATGGCATTTATGAGCAGTTTATTAGAATTTCTAAGTATTGTACTTGTATTCCCCTTTATTATGATAATGGTTAATCCGGGAAAAGTTGTAAATAATCCTGTTGCCATATTTTTTCATAATCATTTCGGAATAACTCATATAAATCATATGATTATTCTTATCGGTTCGTTAATAGCGGGATGTATTATAATCAAAAATATATATAGTATTTCTATACTTTATTGGCAAAACAAAATTATGAGCCAATGGGGCTTAGAAATAAAAGAAAAAATGATGAGTTTTTTTCTCTATTCCCCATATGAAGCTGATCTTAAACGTGGAAATAATAATATAATCAACGAAATTACAAAAAATGTTGATGATGTTATACAGTATTTTGTTTTCAAAGTAATATTATTACTTTCTAATACAATTGTAATAATTTTAATTTTCTCAATTTTAATATTTATATTGCCACTATTCACACTTATAGCAATATTATTCTTTTCAATTGCAGGAACAATTCAAAGCGGATTTTTCAAAAATTGGAGTATTATTTTAGCCGATAAAAGATATAAACTTACTCAAGGGCCATATAGCTCTGTTATGAACAGTTTAAGTTGTATAAAAGATATTAAAATTAACGGATGTCAAAAATATTTCTACGATTTTTATTCAAATGTTTCTAATAAAATAATACCTTATAACGAAAAAATAAATTTAATTCCTTTAATTCCTCAATACATAATAGAAATAATATTTATCTTAACAATGATTATTTTATGTTTGGGCATTCTTACGAAGTATGGTGAAAATCCTTCCAATATATTAATTTCATTTGGTATAGTTGCCATAACGATTTATCGTGTTGTTCCTCAAATTTATAAGAATCAAGTTTATTTAAATTATATAAATTTATATACAAAACATTTAAACAGATTATTTGAAATTTATGATGAATATAACAAATACGAATATCCAAAAAATATTAATAATAAAGATAAGATGAAATTTAATGAAAATATTACAATTGAAAATTTATCATATTCTTACAATAAGAAACAGGAAATTTTAAAAAACATAAATTTTGAAATAAAGAAAGGAGAATTTATAGGAATAGTAGGTTTATCAGGTGCCGGTAAAAGTACTTTAGTTGATTGCCTCTTAGGCTTACTTGAATATAAAGGAAATATATATATAGATAAAAAAATTCTATTGACTACTGATAATATAGAAAGTTTTAAAAATATAATAGGATATGTACCACAAAAAATATGTACAATAGAAGGTGATGTTTACACAAATGTAGCATGGGGTATCGAACGAAAAGATATTGATAAAGAAAAAGTTGAAGAAGTTTTAAAGACAGCTCAATTATTCGATCAGCTTGTTCAAACCGAAAACGGACTTGAAATTGAACTTAAACAAGATGGTACCGGACTTTCTGGCGGTCAAAAACAAAGAATAGGTATTGCAAGAGCTTTATATAGAGATCCTGAAATTATAATTCTTGATGAAGCAACTTCAAATCTTGATGTAAAAATTGAAAACAAATTAACCGAAATTATTAACAATATTAAAGGAAATAAAACAATTATAGCTATTGCTCACAGATTAAGTACACTTGTAAAATGTGACAGAATTGTTTATTTAAAAGATGGTCAAATTATTGATATAGGAACATTCCAAGAGTTAATGAAAAGACATTCGGATTTTGAAGAAATAGTAAAATTATCAAGAATAAAACTTAATAATGAAGAAATTTAATCCGGTTCTTCCGCTAGCTTTGCCCTCACATTCTCGGGTTCGGGGCAGCGACTTATATTTGTCTCGAAATTCCTTTTGTGCAAGCCAGTCCGCCTTTGGCTGTACGAAATTTTCTCGGACTGAATAATTTTATAATATCTCATACAAAGTAGCAGCTTCTTGAACAGAAACATTGTTAAGCGGTATTTTAGTTACTTTTACTCTTACTTCTGAATCAGCATGAACAATAGTAATTATATCACCTTCTTTTAACTGTTTAGAAGGTTTAGCAATATTGCCATTAACATAGATTCTGCCTTGCTCTGAAACTTTATTAGCAATAGTTCTTCTTTTTATTAATCGTGATACCTTAAGAAATTTATCTAATCTCATAATTATAATATAACATAAAAGGACTGTTTTTAATTAAAAACAGTCCTTTTTATTTAATCGGGTGTCGCAACCGTAAAGTTTTGCTTACCATTTTCGGAAAAATTTAATCCGATAATTTTTTTTCAAGTGCTGATAAGCGTTTTTCAAACTCTTTATTTTGCTTTTGAAGTTCAAGATTTTGCTTTTCCAATTCAGTTATTTTTTTATCCAATCCGGTAATTTTAGCTGTTAAATCTTGAATTTGAGCATAAAGCTGTTTAATGGAGTTAACCATAGCATAGAATATTTCTTCTGTTCTTATTTTTAAATAACCCTCATTATCTTCAAAAACAGAGTTTGGAAATATTTTTTGAAGCTGTTGTGCAATTACACCAACATGCGGTGTTTTTTGCTTATCTTTTTTGTATGTATAATTTTTAACTTCTAATGCATTAATTTCCTTTAAACCGCTTGTATTATCACCGAGAATATTTTTCAATCTTGCATCAGATGCAGTACCTCCACCGCCACCTGAAGCCAAATTATTGACATATTCCCAAAGTGAATTAAGATTAGCTCCTACGTCTTTAGCACCTGTTGTAATAGCCGGTATATTTACATCTGTATTTGATATAGTAACACCGTTAGTCCAATCAGTACCAACAAGGAGTGAACCTTTCAGTAATTTTAGTGCAGAAGAATCTAATGAAAAATTTTGAGAACTTGCATTTATTAAACCGCTGGGAGCAGCTAAGTTAATACCTCCAGTAGCACCATCCGTTAAATAAATATTAGAAGAAGCAGTAGCTGCTGCTGCAGTCGAAGCATTAGCACTAATAGTAACTCCCGTAGGATTTGCAAATGAAATCATACCTGTTGAATCAGCAGCCATATAAAGATTTATTTTATCTTTATTTCCTATCCCAATACTTCTTGATGAAGATATATTCATATTAGTATCATCAGCAATCAATTTAAGATTTTCACCTAACTTAAATTCTAATTTTTGTGCTTCAGAATCTAATTTTAATGTTGTTTTATCACCTGAAAGTTTTAAATAATTAGCTGCAGTAGTACCGGTAGCAAAAACATTAAATTTGTATTCTCCCGTAGAACCTCCGGCAGAAGCATTATTAGCAGTAAGTTTTAAATTAAAAAGTTCCTCTGAACCATTATAAGTTTTTACCCTAAAAGTATCTGTATTAAACAATACTTCACGTCCTAAATCGCCGACTGCCTGCAATCTTCCGAATATTAACGGTTCATCATTTATTTTACCGGAATATGAGTCAGCAATCGGAGCACTTCCAATAAATAATCCGTAACTGATAGTCTTATCTATGCCGAGATTGTTATGTTCATTAGCAGCAATACTTCCTGATTTTACCCCCAAACAAATATTAAATCCGCCATTACCAAGAGTTTCGCAAGAATTAGCACCAAGAGCAGTATTTCCATCACCTGTAGCAGTTCTTAAAGAATTAGCACCAACTGCTGTAGAAGCTACCGTAGCTGTATTTTGGTTCAAAGAATATGCACCTACAGCTGTAGTAAGCCTTGCTTTTGCACCATTAGTTAATGCTCTTGAACCGATTGCTGTATTTTGAATAGCATTATCAGTATTATTTTTACTTGTACTGCTTTCATCAACCCTATTTGCAGCTTCAAAACCGATTGCAGTATTATCATCTGCGAACTTGGCATTCGTCAATGCTTTTTCACCAATCGCAGTATTATATTCACCACCTCTGATGTTTGCTAATGAATAATGACCGAGAGCAGTATTCCTGCCTAAAAAAGTATTTGTTATATCATTCATACTTTGCAAGGTACCTATACCGAAAGCCAAGTTATGCGGATCCATTGCAATTCTTCCGACATAAGTAATATCACCTTGAGTTGCACCATTTCTTAAATTATAAAAAGAAATATGAGAATTCATTAATTGAGTATTAGGGAAATCATTATTTGACTGTTTAAGTATTGCCAATTTATCACCGGCAGTAGTAAATCTTAAATTTGATGTATCAACCCCCGCATTACCAAAAGTATTTGTTAATCCTAAATTACCTTCATTATCTTCAGGTAAGTTAGAAATACCAAGTAATGCAGTCTGCATAGATCCGACACCGAAATATGCATTATTATTTTTATTAGACCATCTCCATATTTGTTCCGATGTTGCCTGTCGTTTAGTAATAGTCGGTATTGCAGCAGATAAAACTATACTAACTACAAGTAATGCTATTAATAATTCCGCGAGAGAAAAACCTTTAAACTTTTTACTCATTATTATTCTCTTTCCATTTTTTATAATTAAATATTATATCTTTTATTTTTATTCCCAATTTTTCAGCTTTTTCTACCATGAAATTTAGTATTTTTTCTTTATTATAATATAGTTCATTTGCGACATAAGAATCTGCACAAACTATAACCAATGTATTATCTTTTGACATTTCATGAAATTTAGCAATTTTAGAGATTTTTTCACCTATAAATTCATTCCATAAACCGGCTAATACATTATTTCTATTCTGATTTTCAGGATTATAATCAATATCTAATCCTTCCAATATATCTTTTATCATATAAAAATCCGAATTACTTAACTTCTTCATAATGCTTAATTATAAACCATTTTTTTCATTTCTCAAAATATTAAATATATTAAATTTCTAATATATTTTTTACTTCAGTAATTATTTTTTTATGGATATCTTTTTCACTTAAAGTGCCATCAATTGCAACAAAATTATATTTTTTAATCATTTTTCTATATTCAGCCAAACATTTACTTTGATATATTTGAAAACTTTTATAGAAATCACTGCTTAAACCTATATCACGACCTGATTCCCAATAATCAAGCCCGGTTGTACCGATAATGCGTTTCAATAATATTTCAACGGGTACATCTAAATAAAATACCATATCAGGTTCAGGAGCATATTCATAAAGATTTTTAACCCAGTCAATATTATGTCCTCTGACAACATCTCTTGCATAGGCAGTATAAATATATCTGTCCAATATAACAACAAAACCGGCTTTTAATGCAGGAAGAATGATATTTTCAAACCTGTCCGCAAAATCAGCAGCATATAATAAACTAAATGTAGTAGCATTGAGCAAATTCCTCTCTTTCGCATCATTTATGGCATCTGCTATAAATTTTGATGTTTTCCATTCGCTCACCATAGCACCATAAGATTGATCTTCAATCCATCTTTTCAATTTGCTTATTTGTGTAGACTTACCTGAACCGTCAGTTCCTTCTATTACAATCAGAAGTCCTTCATATCCATGTTTTGATTTATATTTAGACATCTATATATTTATTCCTTTTTGCACCAATATTTTTTTTACTTCTTCTCTGAAAAACAATTGTTTTTTATGTATACTCTCATTTGCATCTATTTCTACTAAAGAATATTCTTTTATCATCTTTTTATATTCATCGTTAACTCTCTTTTGAAACACTCTGTAACTCTCATAAGGATCATTACTGATTTTTAAGTCCATACCTGCCTCATAAAATTTAGGAGAACGATTTGCACAAATTCTTTCTAAAGAAACATCTTCCGAAACTCGAAAATATAATGTTAAATCAGGTCTTACCGCAAAATTATAAACCTTTCTGACCCATTTAGGATCAACGCCTCTTGCAACATCTCTTGCAAATGCGGTATAAACATATCTGTCTGCCAATACGATAAAACCAGCTTTCAATGCCGGAATTATAACTTGTTCAAGTCTATCTGCGAAATCTACAGCATGTAATAAAGAAAACGTCCTTGGACTTAAAAGATTTTTCTTTTTTGCCAGTTTTGTTGTTTGAGAAATTAAATCGGATGAATTCCATTCCGTAAATATTACATCATATTTTAATGATTTTAACCAATCCCGCAATATAACCAGCTGAGTAGATTTCCCAGATCCGTCAATTCCTTCAACACAAACCAAAGTACCGGGTAAATTATGTGGCTGATTTAATCTTCCCTTATCTTTCATTAGATTATTCCTTATTTAATCCGGTGTCGCAAATTTTGACTCACTCATTCAGTGAATCAGCAAAATTTTCTCGAACATTTCTATAATATCATAAATACATCCTTTAAAAAAAATAAATGCGACTAAAAGCCGCATAAGTCAAGAAAGGAATGGTTAGACTATTAATTTACTTGTATTATTACATAGATTTTATTACTACGCAAATTTATGAATATTTGTTAACAATTCGTAATATATATACACAAATGTTATAATGTTCCAAAGAGGAAAAACTAATGGAAAAACGTTTATCTAACTGGTTTCAAAATAAATTAATCGATCAAAAAACATATGAAGTATTGTTAAGAGAAGTTAAAGAAGAAGCCGAACATAAAAGAAAAGTAGGACTCATCGTTACTTTTTATATTATAGGAATAACCCTTTTGGGGCTTGGTATTGCTTCATTCATAGCAGCTAATGATTGGATCTTGGATTTTCTAAATCGAAATGAAATAGTAAAAATTTTATTAGTTTCCTTATTAACCGTATCATCATTATATTTCGGTTGGAAAATGGCTTACGTAAAAGAAAATTTTATAAAACTCGGTAAAGCATTAATTTGTTTATCATCAATTCTTATAGGCTGTACTTATATGTTAATAGGGCAAATTTATAATTTCAATGCTCACAGTTCTTTCTTAATGATGCTTTGGTGTATTTCTGTTATTCCTTTAGCTTATTTATTTAAAGAAAAATTTATTAATATACTTTCAACAGGAATTTTTATTGTGGGATTTATTTTATATTTAGCTGAAATTGATGTAAGAGAAGATTCGATAATATTTTATATTCCGATAGTTTTAGGTTCTTTTTTATATCTTTTGGGCGGCATTCATTATATTAATGAAAAATACCACGATTTTGCGGTTTTTTATAAACTGCTTGGTTTAAAAGCGGTTTATATAACTCTTTTAATTTTAACTTGTTGGGATTTATCTTATGAGTTAAACCATTGGCAATGTATTACTCCTGTTATTGGCTTAATGTTTATATACATTATCAACGGTATTATGAACAGACGAAAAGATTCTTTATATTTAACTGAGGGCATATACTTCTTTTTATTGTTAGCAGGACTTTTAGCTATAATTATTCCCGACAGAATTAATGAAATTCCGGTAATAATAGGAACTCACATATTTTTAATAACAATGTTCTATTATGCTATTCAATACGGATACAAATTTGAGAATGCAAAATTAATAAGTATGGCTCACGCATTTATAGGAATATATCTGTTTGTTATGTTTTGCAGATACGGTTGGAGCTTTTTTGATAAAACAATATTTTTCCTTTTAAGCGGAATTATTCTTATAACTATGGGGATTGTGTTTGAGAGAAAAAGAAAAGAATTAAAAAAGGAATTAAATAATGAATAAAAAGGTTTTTTTTATAATAATCGGATGGTGCTTAGTAATTTCAGCCTTAGTGATTTATAATATTTTTCCGCTTTTAATAGGGAAAGAAGTTATGCTGGAAATAAGACCAGTTGACCCCAGAGATCTTTTAAGAGGGGATTACGTTACTTTGGATTTTAATATTTCGCACTTTGATTACGGGAAATATGTTCAAACACAAATTAAACAAATTATTGATAATAAGTCATATAGTAAAGAAGAATTTAATAAAGTAATTCGAGGCAAGGTTTTTGTAGTGTTAAAAACTAATGAAAATAATATTGCGGAAATAGATTATGTACAAAATAACAGCACAGATATAAAAGGAAAACTGTATATAACGGGAGAAATAAAAAGGGGAGTAATAAAATACGGAATTGAAAGTTACTTTGTAAAAGAAAAAACAGGGCGTGAAATAGAGCGAAAAATTAATTCAAGTTCTAAATCTTATGCAAAAGTAAAGATTGCCCCAAACGGAAAAGCAAAAGTAATAGGACTTGAATTAAATAAGGAATTTAATAAATGAAAATAGGTATTATATCTTTAGGACTTATCGGCGGATCATTGTTTAAATGTTTATCAAGAACGGAATATGAAGTATATGCCGTAACACGGAATAAAGAAACGATAGAGAAAGCAAGACACTGGGCTGATAATGTGTCAGATGATATTAAGATTATAAAAGATTGTGATGTAGTCTTTATTGCATCACCTATTAATAAGACATTGGAAATACTGGACAAATTGGAAGAAATCGTAAATCCTGATACAATCGTGCTTGATTGTGCAAGTGTAAAAGAATTTGTAATGCTCAAACAAAGACCCTATAAATTTATAGGTTCACATCCAATGGCAGGAACAGAGTTTTCAGGTTATGAATCTTCATTTAAAGAATTGTTTGAAGGTGCAAAATGGGTTTTAACCCCATCAGAGAATATAACAAGTGATGATATTACACTTATAAATCAAATTATAAAAAGAACAGGTGCAAAAACGATAATATCAAATGCGAAAGAACATGATTTAGCAGTATGCTTGATAAGCCATATGCCAATGCTGATTTCACAAGCGATATTTAAAACGGCACAAAATAATTCACTTGCAATGAAACTTGCTTCTTCAGGATTTAGGGATATGACAAGATTAAGTATGTCTAATATCGAAATGGCAAACGACATGATGAATTTTAATAAAGAAAATATAAATAATTGTATAGAAATGTTACAAAAATCAATTAATGATTTAAAAAATACTAAATATTTAGAACAAATTGCCGAAATAAAAAATATAAGGTCACAAATGTATTCAAGTGAAGGAAAAAATATTTTATAGTATCATCATATACTATTAGAAACAGGAGTCCGAGGAAATTTTACAAACTGCGAAAGTGTGTCAATAGAGCCGGTTAAACTTGGATCAAATAAAACAACCAAATTTAAAGGTGCCGCTGCACAAACCTACGTTTAATCCGCTACGTAACCGTTAAGTTGATCAACTAAACAAAATAGTAACAACAAAAACTAACACTACACCCACACACAAAAAAACTATCTGCATAATCTCAACAATAAAAAAACCGATATAAATCGGTTTGGTTTACTATATATCAGAGAGAGGAATCAGAGAAAGAAAACACTTATTTTGCTATTTACATTTATTTATTATCCTCACATAATAATAAATTCCCTAATTACAAAATTAATATCGTGTAAGATGTACACTTGTAACATTTCTTTACAATTAAATGTAAAAAATACATTTAATCAAGTGTCGCAAACATAAAGTTGCTCGGATAAAATCAAAAATTGTCCCAAAAATAAGAAAGTGCCGTTTATTAATAAACGGCATATATTATATGAAATTAATAGATTTATTTAATCTAGTGTCGCAACATTACGCTTGCTCCTCGCAACCGTAAAGTTGCTCACCTTTTCAATACGCCACTCGCAAATTTTTACTCACACCTTCGGCTTATCGTAAAAATTTACTCGGACAAATTAAATATCAAGATATTTTCGATTAGATATATGAAGGATTATTAAATGTATTAGAATAATAATTACGTTCAACTTCTTCAAAATCTTTAAGTTGTTTTTGTTGTTCCTGATTAGCTATTTCTCTTTCTGTCGGGCCTGTAATAGATTTAGTAACTTTTCCCATTACGAAAGAACCGAGCAAACCTCCGGCGAATCCGCAAACAGCACCTACGGCAGTTCCGATGCCCGGGAATATAGCAGTTCCTATTGCACTTCCGATAGCAACTCCTGCTTGTTCACCTGCAATAAATCCGAAAGTATCTCCAATAACTTTTACGGAAGATTTAAGAGCCTGTTTCATACCTTTTGCTGCACCAAGTTCTTTAAAAGTAGGTACAACTTCTGTCAATGCTTCAGTTATACCGCTTAGAGCAAGCATAAATCCTGCTCCGGTAGATTTACAAACACTTCCGAGTTTAGATAATATTCCTTTTTTACCTGCTGTTTTTGCTCCTGATTCAACTACTTCAAGAGCTGTAGTTTGAATCATTTTTCCACCATAAGCTTGTAATTTTTTCTCAGCTCTTGCATTTATTAAGCGACCAAACTTACTATCAGATTTTGCTAATCTTTTTAGATGTTTTTTTAGTAATTTATCAAATTTAAAATCGTTCTTTACTGATGTTTTTAATAAATTATACCCCTCTTTTGATTTAGCTGTAGTTTTAACATATGATTTTATTCTTGAGAGAACAGAACCATCACCTTTGATTATTTGTTTTAAAGCTTCTCTATTTTGTCTGTCTAAAGCCTTCATTCCTTCATTTACTAATTTACCATCCAATTTTTTATTTCTTCTGATAAGATTAATAAAAGGAATACCTTCAAAAATAAAAGCAGAAGAAACACCGCTTTTTAATGTTCCGGAAAAAGTATCAGTCACATCAGGTTTTGCACTTGAAATAGTCTTACCATTTGAATTTGAAAGCTTTTTATCATATGTAACATATGACGGAATATTATAATTTGAATTAATTGAATTTACCATTGCCCCTAATCCCTTTCTACACATGTATATAAAGATTTTTTGTAATTAAAAATTTACATAATTTAAATTAAATATTAAGTTTTTTAACAATTAGTTATAAACCGTTTTAAGGGCATAAATAGCAAATGATAAGCCTTTATATAAAGTTTAGTTAGGGGGGAGGGAAAAAAACAAAACTCTTAATCATTCAAATGGAATCTTTCTATTAATGCATTAGTAACCTCATCCCAAGCTTTACCGTTAGGATGTTCTTTATCAGTCTTTTCATATTAGTTATTCGTATACACAAAAAAGTAATTTTGCATTTATTATAATTGCAACAAGTGATTTATTTTAGTGTTAATTAATTGCAATATTAATACTCAGGAGCAACAATTCTACCTGCTATAGCACTTGCTGCAGCTACATATGGTGATGATAAATATACTTCACTTTCAATATGCCCCATTCTTCCTATAAAATTTCTATTCGTAGTTGATATCGCTCTTTCTCCGGCTGCTAGTATACCGGCATGACCTCCCAAGCAAGGGCCGCACGTAGGAGTTGAAACAGCACCTCCTGCTTCTATTATTGTTTCTATATATCCTGCTCTTATCGCTTCCAAATATATTTGCTGTGTCGCAGGAAATACTATTAATCTGACATCCTTATGAACTTTTTTACCCTTTAAAATTTCAGCTGCAGCTTTAATATCCGATAACCTGCCATTTGTACAGCTTCCTATAACTGCTTGGTCTATTTTTATATTTCCTATTTGAGATACAGGTTTAGTATTCCCAGGTAAATGAGGTAATGCTACTATTGGTTCAATATCTTCAGTATTATAAACAATTTTTTTCTCATATTCAGCATTTTCATCACTTTTATAAAATTTAGGAATTCTAATACTTCTGTTTTCAAGATACTTTCTTGTAATTTCATCAGGTTCTATAATACCGTTTTTAGCCCCTGCCTCAATTGCCATATTGCAAATAGTAAATCTTCCGTCCATAGAAAGCTCTTTTATTGTACTTCCGCTTATTTCTAAAGTTTTATATAATGCACCATCAACTCCTATATCACCTATTAAAAATAGAATAAGATCTTTTGCCGTAACATATTTATTTAATTTGCCGTTGAATTCAACTTTAATTGCCGAAGGCACTTTTAACCAAGTATCACCTGACGCCATTGCACAAGCGATATCAGTAGACCCCATGCCGGTTGAAAATGCACCCAATGCACCATACGTACAAGTATGGGAATCAGCTCCTATTACTACATCACCTGCTGTTACAATTCCATTATCAGGCAATAAAGCATGTTCTATTCCCATTCTTCCCACTTCAAAAAAATGTGTAAGGTTTTGAGACTTTGCAAATTCTCTTACTTGTTTTACCTGCTGTGCAGATTTAATATCACGGTTAGGAACGAAATGATCGGGAACAAAAACAACCCGATCTTTATTAAAAACTTTTTCTACACCTATTTTATTAAATTCATTAATTGCGACAGGGCCTGTTATATCGTTAGCAAGAGTTATATCAACTTTTGAAGTTATTAATTGTCCTGCCGTTACCTCATTTAAACCTGCATGATCAGCGAGAATTTTTTCTGTTATATTCATAGGTCTTGTCATTATAATTTCCTCACACAAAAACTATTTAAATGGTATCATAAAATTAGAAAAAATCCAAAGTATTTTGGGAGCTTAAAAATGACTGCAAAAGAATTTAAAACACCTATAAGTGATAAAAGTATATTAATTGGCCCGGATAGCGGTTATGATAATATTATCTTTGCCATTGAATCAAGTTGTGATGAAACTGCAGCCGCTATTGTAAAAAACGGACGTGAAGTACTTTCAAATATTGTAGCCTCACAAATAAAGACACATATTGAATTTGGCGGAGTAGTTCCGGAAGTAGCAGCTCGTGAACATTTGGAAGCAATAAATCTTGTTATAGCTCAAGCCTTTGAGCAGGCAAATTTAACTCCGAATGATATTACGGCTTTTGCTGCAACTGTAGGGCCTGGGCTTGTAGGTTCGTTATTGGTAGGATTAAATGCGGGAAAAGCACTTGCACTTGCACATGATAAACCTTTTATCGGAGTTAATCATTTGAATGCTCATGTTTGTGCAAATTTTTTAAATACGGATTTAAAACCTCCCTTTATTGCTTTACTAATAAGCGGAGGACATACTCAAATTATTGAAGTTAAAAATTTTCTGGAACAAAAAATTATAGGAGAAACCATTGATGATGCAATTGGTGAAGCATATGATAAAGTTGCAAGATTAATCGGGTTACCTTATCCAGGAGGTGTGAATCTTGACAAATTGGCTCAAACCGGTAATAAGTTTGCTTTTAAACTACCTGAAGCCAAATTACAAAATGAATATGATTTTAGCTTTTCAGGTTTAAAAACAGCTTCACTTCAATTAATACAAAATCTAAAAAAAACGTTTATTGAACTTCCAAAAGCTGATATTGCAGCAAGTTTTCAAGAGAATGTTTCTTCTGTTTTATTAAAGAAAACGAAGAAAGCCGCTGATAATATTAATACAAAAACAATTGTTTTATCAGGGGGTGTTGCTGCAAATTCCGAGATCCGTAAAAAGTTCTTTGCACTTCAAAATAACGGATATAAAGTATATGCCCCGGAGATGAAGTTTTGTACAGATAATGCTGCTATGATAGCTTCAAGTGCATATTTTCTTGCGGGTACTATGGATTCACTTGATGTAGAAGTTTTTTCAAGAATGTAGATTATCTGAGAAAATTTCGCAATAAGGAACGTAGGGTGCCGATATAGCAGGTTTAAAGTTAGATTAACGAATTTCGTAAGCTAAAGGCTGACTGGCTTACACGAAAAGAATTTTAAGACAAATATAAATATCAAATTTTAAAGTGCTGCACCGCCCCTGGGAATGTGAGGGAAAACCAAGCACAAGGTTACGACACTGGATTATATTTAATCAGGTTCTGTAAATTCACTTTCTTGAATTTTCTATTAATTTCACACAAAAATCCGCAATTTGCTTCTCAAATTCAATACCTTCTTTACTGTTGTAATACTTCTTTTCCCACCAGTGTTGTTTATATTCTTCAGATGGAAAATGAAGTTTTAAAATCTTAATTTCCGAATTATGTGTATTAACTATATTTTGTGTATCAATAATTGCCAAAATAAAAGGTTTATCTCCCCGTATTTTTTTTAGTTCAATATATAAATTATCGCAATCAGAACAATCACCAAGCAATTGAATAAATAAAATCAGATTAGGTTCTTTTATTATTCTTCTGAAATTCTCAATCCGCTCAAGATATTTATTAATTAATTTTTCCTTATCTTTATTTTTAAAGTTTTTATCATGTACAAATTTAATTAAATCAGGTTCTTTAACCCAAAATCCTTCATCATCACGATAATTTAAATTATAAAAAAATTCTTCAAAATCTGTTTTTATTAAATTAGTAATTTCTCTTGTTTCAAAAACAGCAAGATCAAAAGGAAAAGTAAGTTCACCTAATATTTTTCTCGGCTTAATTTTCCACCTGGTAAGCAGTGTTCGAGGTAAACAATTTTGTCCCAACGGAATAATATTAATCTTAATCATATATTTATTGTATAATAAATATTGTAAATTCATTTACGGAAAATAGGAATTTAAATTTTTAAGTAAAAAATCAAAAAGCCGAGTATTTTTTTTGTAATACAGGATTAATTATATGTTAAATGAATAGTTGTTCGGTATATAAATATGAATTAACTCAAAGGTAGATAAAAAATATTTTTACAATTATAATGATAATAAGTAAAGGAATTTTATATGGGAACATATTTTAAAGAATACTTTTTTCTTTTTCTTGGTGCATTAATTTATGCGTTGGCAATTGAAGGGTTTCTTGTACCCAGTCATATTATAGACGGCGGAATAACCGGAATTTCAATGATATTAAACACATTAACAGCTAAATCATTGGGAATATTTATAGTTTGTATTAATATACCATTTATAATACTCGCATTAAGAAAAATTGGGAAACGCTTTGTATTTTCAACATTTTTTGCGATATTTGTTTTCGCAGGCGGAGTAACATTTTTTGGGCATTTATTCCACGGACAATGTGTAATAAATAATCTTGAATTATTTCTTGCAGCAATATTCGGAGGATTAATATTAGGAACCGGAGTAGGATTAATTATAAGAAATGGTGCTTCCGTTGACGGAACGGAAATCCTTGCTATTTATGCCACAAGGAAAATAAGTTTCTCCGTTGGTGAAATAATTATGTTTATTAACATATTCATATTTACAATAGCAGGGTTTATATATGATTGGACACATGCTTTATATTCAATAATCACCTATTTTGTAGCTTATAAAACAATGGATATAATAATAGAAGGTTTAAATGAGTCAAAATCGGTATTCGTTATTACCGATTATTCTGAAGAAATAGGCAAAGATATAATGCAGCATATGGATGTTAGTGTTACATATATCGATGCACAAGGCGGATATTCCGGAGCAAAAAAACGTATTGTCTATTGTGTAATTTCAAGATTGCAAGTTCAAAAATTAAAAGAAATAGCCAAAAATATAGATCCGAGAGCTTTTATAGCAATAGAAAATGTATATGAAGTTGAAGGAGTAAGAGTAAAAAAAAGGAAAATATAACTTTTGCTATTTTACTTTAGAAAATGTCCGAGAAAATTTCGTTATAAGGAACGTGAGTGAGCGAATGACAAGCTCCAGGACAGCGAAAATTTATTGTAAATTTTTTCTTTAATAATAAAATATTTTTGAAAAAAGAATATTTTTGAGTTAATTTATAAATATAAAAAAGTATATAATAGGAATTAAATATGTTAACAACAACATCAATGAAAACACACGGCTGTGGAGAAATAACAAAAAAAGAAGTAGGAAAAGAAGTATCAATAGCAGGCTGGGTAAGTGCCGTTAGAGATCTTGGAGGAATTATATTCGTTGAAGTAAGAGATAAATCAGGACTATTTCAACTTGTATCCGATCCTAAAAAGAATCCTGAAGTATATGATATATTTCAGAAATTACGGGATGAATATGTAATAAAAGCCAGCGGAATAGTATCAATAAGACCGGAAGAAACATATAACGAAAAATTACCGACCGGTGAAATCGAAGTATACCCGACAACAATAGAAATATTATCAACAGCACAAGTTTTACCTTTTCAATTAAATATTGATGGAGTTAATGAAGATCTAAGATTAAAATACAGATACCTTGATTTAAGACAGGATAAAGTATTAAATTGTCTAAAATTAAGACATGAAATAGTAAAAACAATAAGAAATTATTTAAACGGACAAAATTTTCTGGAAGTGGAAACTCCTATATTAATTAAAACTACACCTGAAGGAGCAAGAGATTATCTGGTACCAAGCAGAGTACAACCCGGGAAATTTTATGCACTTCCGCAATCACCCCAAATATTTAAGCAGCTGTTAATGGTTGGCGGGATCGAAAGATATTATCAAATTGCAAGATGTTTTAGAGATGAAGATTTAAGAGCCGACAGACAGCCTGAATTTACACAGGTTGATATAGAAATGTCTTTTGTTGAACAACAAGATATTATGAATATGGTAGAAGGATTGTTAAGAGAAGTATTCAAATTAGTTGATTATGAAATTCCCCAAAAGATTCCGGCAATTACATATAAAGAAGCAATGGATAAATATGGAAGTGATAAACCTGATTTAAGATTCGGTTTAGAACTTTTTGATATCGGCGATATTATAATGGAATCTAATTTTGAAATAATTAAAGAAACATTGAAAAAAGGCGGAATAGTAAGAGCAATAAAAATTCCAGGAATTGCAAATTATTCGAGAAAAGAAATGGATGATTTAACCAAAATGGCGATATCTTTTGGTGCAAAAGCACTGGCTAATATTATGTATCTTGAAGACGGAAGTGCAAAATCACCGGTTCTTAAATTTTTAACGGAAGATCAAGCGGAACAAATAAAACAAAGAGGAAAAGCAAAAGCAGGGGATGTTATATTCTTTGTAGCAGATAAACCCAAAGTAACATATGATGTAATGGGCAGATTCAGATTATATTTTGGAAATAAACTCAATTTAATAGATTCAAACGCACATGCACTATTATGGGTAGTAGATTTTCCGATGTTTGAATATTCAGAAGAAGATAACAGATATGTATCAGTTCATCATCCGTTTACAATGCCTAATTTAGAAGATATTGATAAAATGGAAACAGATCCTGAACATTGCCGATCAATAGCCTATGATATAGTATATAACGGAACGGAATTAGGCGGAGGTTCAGTTAGAATTCACTCATCAGAAATTCAGGAAAGAGTATTTAAAGCATTAGGATTAACAGAAGAAGAGACAAAAGAAAAATTCGGATTTATGATTAATGCATTCAAATACGGAACCCCACCGCATGCCGGATTAGCATTAGGATTAGACAGATTTGTAGCATTATTAGCGAAAACAAATTCAATAAGAGATGTTATAGCATTTCCGAAGAATTCAGCGGCAAAGTGTCTAATGACAGATTCACCGGCAACAGCAACAGAAGAACAATTAAGAGAATTACATTTAAGATTAACTACAAAAGTTAATTAAAATATAATTTATATAAGAAGACGGATATACCGTCTTCTTAAAAAAACAGGGAATGGGAATGGAAGATAAATCAGTAAAAGAGATATGGGAAAACGCAGTTCAATTAATAAAAGAGAATGTACCCGATACAACATTTAAACATTGGATAAATCCATTAGTTCCTCATTCATTTGAGGATAATTGTTTTTGTACATTAACAGGTCAAAGTTTGGCCGTATTAATTTTAGAAAAGAATCAAAAAGAAATATCAAAAGCATTATCAAAAGTATGCGGAAAAGACGTATATTTTAAAGTTGTATATAACGAAGAACTTCACCAGCAAATTGAAAAAGAACAACAGAAAGCGAAAAAAGAGGAGCAAAAAGAATTTATTCAGAATCTTGAAAAGAATCTGACGACATCAAAATATGACGGTTTAAAGCAAATGCAATCAGATTGCAAATTAAATTTAAAATATAAATTTGAAAATTTTGTGGTAGGTGCAAATAATAAATTTGCACACGCAGTTTCAATGGCAGTAGCAAAAGATCCCGGGAAACAATATAATCCGCTATTTATATACGGAGGTTCAGGTTTAGGGAAAACACACTTGTTACAAGCAATAGGGCATTATGTTATATTTCATAAGCCAAAACTAAAAGTAAAATATGTGAAAGCAGAAGAATTTATCAACGATTTAGTAAACTCGCTTGCAAAAGGAATGGATAAAGCAGGTGAAAAAAATAAAAAAATGAATGAATTTAGAGATAAATACAGAAATGTAGATGTATTACTCGTAGATGATATTCAATTAATAGAGGGAAAAGCAAGAACAGAAGAGGAAATGTTTAATACATTTGAAGCGCTTCATAATGCCGGGAAACAAATAGTATTTACATCAGATCGTTCACCTGATAAATTTGAAAATACGCCAGACCGATTAAAAACAAGATTCCAAATGGGACTTTTAGCTGATGTACAAGTACCTGACATAGAAACAAGAATGGCAATATTAATAAAATTATCACAAGATAACGGAATAAAATTACCTACAAATGTAATAGAATTTTTAGCTTCTGTATATAATAAAAATATCAGAGAACTGGAAGGTGCATTCAATAGGGTTAGTGCTTATATTTCAATTAATGAAATTCCAATAACAATTGAAAATATCAAAAATATTATAGGATACAGTGAAAAAAGAAATACAATAACAGTAGAAGGAATTATTGATATAACAGCGGGATATTATAATGTTTCACCGGAAGATATAAAAAGTACAAACAGAAGTGCCAAAACAGCATATGCCCGACAAGTAGCTATATATTTGGCAAAAGAAATGACAGAAGAAAGTTATCCGAGTATAGGAAATTGTTTTAACAGAAAACATACAACAGTTATGTATTCACATCAAAAAGTTAAAACAGATATGAATGCGGACAGACATCTTGCAGCAGATATAAAAGAATTAACAGAAAAAATAAATAATTAATAATTTTTATAATTGAATAATATACTCTAATTTATGCTAAAATTAAAAAAGATTATTTAAAAATAAATAATTCAGTGTCGCATTTGTTTTGGGAAAGGTTTGCCATTCAAATGTTAACTTTTTAAAGTCGCAGCAAAATAATGGATTAGAGGATAAAATGAAGCTGAATTTAAGCGAAATAATAAGTGCAGTTAATCCAAAAGTATTAAAAAGTGAAGAAAATGATAATTCATTTGGATTTTCAACTGATACCAGAACAATAAAAGATAATGAAATATATATACCGCTAAAAGGAGAATTATTTGACGGAGAAAATTTTATTGAACAAGCTGTTGAAAAAGGTGCAGCAGGATATTTTACAACAAATAGCAATAAAATTTTTAATAAAGCAAAATATATATTTCTTGTGGAAGATACAAAAGAAACTTATTTAAAACTTGCAAATTTTTATAAAAGGGAAATAAATCCGTTTACAATAGCAATAACAGGAAGCAGCGGTAAAACTACGGTAAAAGAAATGATGTATTCCGTGTTTAAGAATGCAGGCATTACCACTAAATCAGAATTAAATCATAATAATGAAATAGGATTATGTCAAACAATATCAACATTGACAAAAGAAACAAAATATCTAATCGTAGAAATGGGTATGAGAGGATTCGGAGAAATTGAATTACTTTCAAAATATTGTGAACCAGATATAGCAGTTATAGTTAATGCGGGAACTGCACATATAGGAAGGCTTGGTTCAGAATTAAATATTGCAAAAGCGAAATTTGAAATAACAAAATATATGAAAAATAAAGGGATATTAATTGCACATAACAATGAATTAATAAAAAAAATTAATAATAATGAACATAAAACCATATATTTTTCACTGGAAGATAAAAATTTAGAAATTATAGAAATGACAAATGAATATTCCGTATTTAAATATAAAGACCTGGAATATAAAATTAACACGAGCGGAGAACATAATATACAAAATGCACTCAGTGTTATAGAAACAGGATTAGCAGCCAATCTGAATGAAAATATTATAAGAAAAGGATTAAGTGAATATAAACCGATAGAGAAACGCTGGGATATTGAGGAAATAAACGGATTTAGAATTATAAATGACAGTTATAATTCTAATCCTGAATCAGTAAAAGCGTCATTAAAAACATTTTTAACACTAACCCCGGAGCCTAAAACAATAATTTTAGGTGATATGGGCGAGCTTGGAATAAATGAAAAAGAATATCATAAACAAACAGGTGAATTTTTAAATAATTATGAATATGATTATTTATTAACACTTGGAGAACTTTCAAAAAATATAAATCCAAAGGCAAATAAAACAATTCATTTCAATAATAAAGAAGAAATTGCAGAATTTATAAAAAAAGAGCTTCCTCCAAAATCAAATATTCTTTTGAAGGCTTCAAGATTTATGAAATTTGAAGAAATTATTGAGGAGTTAAAAAAAAGTTATGACAGGATTTAATATACTAATAATAGTATCAATGCTTGTTGCATTTGTTTTAACACTATTATCAGGAGTAGTATATATAGATTTTTTAAAAAAGAAAATGTATACGCAATATATATTGGAAGATGCTCCGGAGAATCACGCAAAAAAAGCAGGTACTCCTACGACAGGAGGAGTATTTATTGTATTTTCAATAATATTAGGTTCACTTGCCGCATTAATAATGAATCAAACACTAACAACACCATCATTAATAACATTGATGACATTTTTATTTTTTATGCTGGCAGGTTTAAAAGATGATATAGGGAAAATAAAACAAAAACAAAATAAAGGTGGCTTAACTCCCAGAAATAAATTATTTTTTCAAATTGCAATAGCACTGCTGCCTGCAATATATATGACATTATCGGAACATCAAACATTTATAAATATAGGACATTATAATATAGATTTACATTATATATATCCGTTTTTTGTAATATTTTTTATGACAGGAGTATCAAATGCGGTTAATTTAACTGACGGATTAGACGGATTAGCAGCTTCAAATACGGTAATAGCAATGATAGCATGCACATTAATATGTATAATTACGGGAAGAACGGATTTGGCAATAATATCATCAGCAACAATCGGGGCAGCGATCGGTTTTTTATATTATAACAGACATCCTGCAAAAGTTTTTATGGGAGATACCGGGTCATTAGCATTAGGCGGTTTACTTGCAACACTTGCCGTTTTAGGGAAATTTGAGTTATGGGTACTTCTTATAGGGTTTATATTTTTCTGTGAAACAATGTCTGTAATTATTCAAGTTACAAGTTATAAACTTACGGGGAAAAGAGTATTTAAAATGAGTCCTATTCATCATCATTTTGAGCTTTCAAATTGGAATGAAAATAAAATTGTAATAGTTTTTTCATTTGTAAGTATTATAACCTGTTCAATTGCAGTAATATTATTTAAATATTTATGGTAGGAAATTATGAAAAGAAAATGGGATGATAAAAAAGTATTAATCTTAGGATTATCAAAAAGCGGAATATCAGCAGCAAAGTATTTAAATTCAAAAGGAGCGGATTGCTATTTGTCAGAATTTAAACCGCTAAAAGAAGAAGATAAGGAACAAGTTAAAGAATTAGAATCACTTGGAATAAAAGTTGAAACAGGAAAACATAGTGAGGAATTTATTAATGAATCATATATAGCAATTACAAGCCCCGGCATTGCACCTAAGAGTGAGATTTTTTTAAGATTAAAAGAAAAAAATATCCCGGTAATAGGTGAGGTAGAATTGGCATATTTAGAAGCAAATTCACCTTTTATAGCAATAACCGGAACCAACGGGAAAACAACAACAACATATTTGACATCTCATATATTATCAAGTGAATACAATGCTCCTGTATGCGGAAATATCGGAATACCGCCAACAAGTTTAATAGAACAAAATCCTGATTATTTGGTATGCGAGGTAAGTTCATTTCAATTAGCAAGTGCTCCTTTATTCAAACCGCAAATAGCTTGCTTCTTAACATTTACGCCTGATCATATTGACTGGCATGGCGGGATAGATAAATATTTTGAAGCAAAAATAAGTATGTTTAAAGATAATAAACAACCTGCTTATGCCATATTCAGCGGAGCAGATAAAAAGATTTATGAATTTTCTCAAACATATACGGGTGAAAAATATATATATGCCAAAGAATTAGAACAAAATTGCTGTTATATAAAAAATAATGCAATTTATTTTAAACGCAAAAAAGAAGAAGAAATAATAAAATTAAATGAAATATCACTTATTGGTGAACATAATTATCAAAATATAATGTGTGCAATAGTCATAGCAAAATTAACGGGGATATCAAATGAACATATAAAAGAGCGAGTAAGTTCATTTAAAAGTGTAGAACACAGAATAGAGTATGTTGCAACTATTCAAGGGAAAGATTTTTATAACGATTCAAAAGCAACAAATCCAGAAGCAGCGTTTGTTGCAATAAAATCATTTCCAAATAAGAAGCTGACTCTTATTGCGGGAGGCAGAGATAAAAATACCGATTTAACGGAATTTTGCCGAGAATACATCAATAAATATGTATCAACAGTAATATTAATAGGAGAAGCAACTGACAGATTCAAAGAGAATATGCAGAAAAACGGATTTAATAACATAATTGTTTCAAATTCACTTGAAGAAGCTATTGATAAATCTTTAACATTAGACACTCAAGTAGTATTGTTATCTCCGGCTTGTGCAAGTTACGATATGTTTAAGAGTTATGAACACAGAGGAGAAGTATTTAAAGAATATGTCAAATCAAAATTACAATGAAAATGTTAATCATTCGGTAATTTTATCACCTTATGATAAAACATTAGTATTTATTGTTATATTTCTCATAATAACAGGATTATTGGCAATATTTTCAGCCGGTGCACCAAAATGCATAATGCAAGGTACATCATCAACATATTTTGTTTTAAGACAATTTACCTGGTTTATATTAGGTTTTATGGCAATGATATTCTTAAGCAAAATAAATTATAAAATATATAATAAATATTCATTGCCGTTTGCCTGGCTGATTATAGTTATGTTATTATTTGTTTGTTTTAAAGGAACAACAGTAAATGGTGCAACAAGATGGCTTACAATAGGCCCAATTCAATTTCAACCTTCGGAAGCGTCAAAACTTGCGGTAATTTTGTTATTAGCAAGCAGTTTTTCTAAGAATATAAATATTTTTGACAAATCACAAATAAAATACTTTTTACCAATTTTAATAATGATTGCACTTATATATAAACAACCAAATTTAAGTATGATAATAATATTGGGCTTATCATCATTATTTATGTATTTTGCGGCAGGCGGATCTTTAAAAATAATTCTGACAATGATAGTTTTAGGAATTAGCGGTGTATGCCTATTAATAAGATCTTTTCAAAAACAAAGAATAATGATATGGTTAAATCCCGAATCTGACCCTTATGGAGCGGGGTATAATATTATTCAAGCAATGCTGGCATTTGTTGCCGGAGGTTTTTTTGGCGTAGGTTACGGAAACTCAAGGCAAAAATTAGGCTGGCTGCCTGAAGGACACACGGATTTTATCTATGCCGTTTTCGCTGAAGAATTCGGATTTTTAGGCTGTCTTATTATAATAGGCTTGTTTTTGGCATTCTTGCAAAGAGGTTTAATTATATCCGGAAGATGTGATGATATTTTCGGAAAATTACTCGCAGGAGGAATTACGGTTTCAATTTGCCTTCAGGCTTTTATTAATATAGCTGTTTCAAGTTCAATGATTCCTGCAACAGGTGTTCCGTTGCCATTTATAAGTTACGGCGGAACTTCATTATTTATTACAATGTGTATGGTTGGAATATTACTTAATATTTCAAAACAAAGAATTAGAAAGATTGTTTAATGAAAGAAAAAAATATATATTTTATATCAGGAGGCGGTACCGGAGGACATATTTATCCGGCTTTTACTATTGTTGAAAAATTATTTCAAGATCCTAATACTGATAAAGTTTATTTTATCGGAAATCCTAAAAATCTGGAATATGAAATATCTAAAAACTATCCTCAAGTTGAATTTTTACCCGTAAATGTTTCCGGCATGCCAAGGAAATTAAATATAAGTTTTTTTAAATGGAGTATTGAATTATTTAAAGCATATTTACAGGCAATATCATATATAAAGAAGTACAAGCCTGATGCAATTTTTACGACAGGAGGATATGTTTGTGCACCGATAATTTTAGCGGCAAATACTCTCAAAACTCCTTATATGATTCACGATTGTGATTCTATACCCGGTTTAGTTTCCAAAATGGCAGCTCCGAATGCTAAAATTGTTTCAATAGCGTTTGAAAATTCAAAAAAAATTTTAAAATCCAATAATATTAAATTTAACGGAAATCCTGTCAGAGAAGTTTTTTTCAATGTTACTAAAGATCAAGCACGTCAAAAATTAGGAATCAAAGCTAATCAAAAAGTAATTTTTGCAATGGGCGGTTCTCAAGGAGCTAAAACTATTAATAATTCCATGTGCAAAATCTTAAAAACTCTTTCTCAAAATAATGATTACTATATCATTATTCAAACAGGAAAAAAGAATATTGATGAAGTAAAAAATACTCTTGAACAAATTTTTCCTCAATACAAAGAAAAAGAAAACATATTAATAAAACCGTATTTTGATGAAATGGTATATCCTTTAAAATCATGTGATATAGTTATTTCAAGAGCAGGCTCTGTAAGTTTAACGGAAATAATACAATGCAATGCAGTTTCTATTTTAATTCCATATCCATATGCTGCTCAGGATCACCAAAGAAAAAATGCAACGGAAATGAAAGAAAAAGGTATTTCTTTATATCTCGAAGATTCTGACTGCAATGAAGAAAATCTTTTAAATAATATTAATCAATTATTATTAAATGAAAATATTTTTAATTTAATGCAGGAAAAAACAAAAGAATTTTCAGGGAAAAACCCTGCACAAGAAATAGTAAATCAATTAAAAAGCATAATAAAATGAGTTTAACATATAATAAAGCTATAGAATTAATACAATCAAAAGGAAGATTTTATATTGATCTTTCACTTGATCGTGTAAAAAAAATATTAAATATACTTGGCAATATTGAAAATAAAATAAATATTATTCATATAGCAGGTACAAATGGAAAAGGTTCTGTTTCTGCGACTTTAGCAAAGATTTTAGAAAGTGCGGGATATAAAACAGGTTTATATACGAGTCCTCATCTTATTGACTATAGCGAAAGAATTAAAATAAATTCTGTTGATATTTCACAACAGAAATTAGCTGATTATATTGATATTATTATTTCTATTGCCGATAAAAATAATATACATCTTACTGAATTTGAAATACTTACAGTATGTGCCTTTAAATACTTTTACGATAATAAAATTGATATTGCGGTGATAGAAACAGGTTTAGGCGGAAGATTAGATGCAACAAATACAGCGGAGCATAAACTTTTATCTGTTATAACTTCAATTTCAACGGATCATACGGATAAATTGGGTAATTCAATTGAAGAAATAGCATATGAAAAAGCAGGTATAATTAATAAAAATTCTAATGTAATAATTTCAAATAATAATAAAGGATTTGAAATAATAAGTAAAAAAGCAAAAGATTGTAATTCTAAATTATATACAACAAATGATATTGAAACATTTTATGACGGAAAAAATAATTATATAAAGTATAATAACAAAACTTATGAATTCTCACTTTTAGGTTTATACCAAAATAAAAATATATCACTTGTTCTAAAAGCAGTTGAGTTTTTAAATAATAACGGATTTAATATAACGGAAAATGCACTAATAAAAGGATTAAAAACAGTCAAATGGCCTGCACGCTTGGAGTTTATAAAAGAATATAATCTTTTATCCGATGGAGCTCATAATCCCGATGCTGCTCTGGAATTAAAAAAAAGTCTTGATTTCTATTTTAAAGACAAAAAGAAAATTTTTATATACTCAACAATTAATACAAAAGATTATCGTAAAATAGCAGAAATTTTATTCAATAAAGACGATTTAATATACTACTACGAATTCGATTATAAATATGCTGTAAGTTTTAAGGAATATTCAGAGAAAGTTAATTGGCTCAATAATATACATAAAATTAATGAATCGGAAATAATAAATTTATTAAATGACAAAAATCTAAAAGTTCTTACCGGAAGTTTATATATGATAGGAAGTTTTTATAAAAAAATAGGTAAAAAGGACTTTTAAAATATTAATTGCAACTATATTTTTACTCTTTAATTCCGCCTGCAACAATATCATTTATAAAATATTTTTTACCCAGTAAAAAGACACCAATAACAGGTATACAACAAATAACACTGTAAGAAGTTAATGCTCCCCAATCCGTTATTTCTCTAAAACTTCCTTTAAAATTAGCTAATCCGAGAGGAAGTGTTCTCATTGAATCAGAATTAGTAACTATTAAAGGCCACATAAAACTGTTCCAGGTTGTTATAAAAGTAAATATTGCAAGTGTGACTATTGCCGGAATTGACAATGGTAATGCAATTTTATAAAATACTTCAAATGAATTACATCCGTCTATTTTGGCAGATGACTCAATATCTTCTGGCATGGATTTAAACCATTGTCGCATCATAAATACACCAAATCCTCCAAAAATACCGGGAATTATTAATGAATAATATGTATCTATCCAATAAAATTGTTTCATAATAAAAAATAACGGAACTATATTTACTTGAGGCGGTATCATCATTGAAATTAATATTAATAAAAACAATAATTCTTTATATTTAAAATTAAATCTTGCAAATGCGTATCCTGCTAATGATGAAATTGCAGTTTGACCGATTGTTGTTGCAAATGCAACGATCATACTATTATAAAAATACCTGAAAATTTCAACATTTTGAATAACGTATTTATAATTATCATTTGTAAAGGGATTAGGGAAAAAGCTTACAGTACTTGAAAAAATTTGAGTTTCAGTCATAAATGATAAACTAATCATATAAATGAAAGGAAGTATCATTGATATTGCACCTAAACTTAAAATTGTATATCCGATAAATTTATAAATATTTTTCATAAAAGTTAAATCACATTATCCGAAATAGCTTTGACAGCACTCATATCCAATGCATCAGGAATAATATATTCTGTTGATAATTCGTTTTCTTTTACTAAAGAAGCCAGAGCAAAAGCACAATTTAATTTTATTTCAGTAGTTATTTTTTTAATTTTATGCTTTAAAACACCACTAAAAAGTCCTGGGAAAACAAGAGAATTATTAATTTGATTAGGATAATCACTTCGACCGGAAGCACTAATAAAAGCCCCGTATTTTTTTGCCTGATCGGGCATTATTTCAGGTATAGGATTAGCTAAAGCAAATATAATAGGCTTTTCATTCATTGATTTAATCATTGCTTCATTTAAAATATTTGGTGCAGATAGTCCTATAAATACGTCAGCACATTTTATTCCATCAACAAAACTTCCTTTAAAACAAGACTGATTAGTAACTTCTGCTATTTGATCGTGAGCAAAATTATTAGTTTTTCTGTTTTTATAAACAGCTCCATCAGTATCAAACATAATTATATTTTTAGCACCTGCAGACAGAATCAATTTACAAACGGCAATAGCTGCAGCACCTGCTCCGGAAAAAATTATTTTTACTTCTTCAATATTTTTTTCAGCTAAATGAAGTGAATTCAATAATGCTGCTAATACAACAATTGCCGTTCCATGCTGATCATCATGAAATATGGGAATATTTGATTTTTCAATAAGAGCTTGTTCAACTTCAAAACATTTCGGAGCTTTTATATCTTCTAAATTTACGCCTGAAAAAGAATTTTGGAGCAATAATACAAGTTCTTCTATTTCATTTGCATTTTGAGTTTTTATACATAAAGGTAATGCACTTACATTAGCTAATTCCTGAAATAAGACTGCTTTTCCCTCCATAACCGGAAGCCCTGCTAATGCTTTTATGTCACCTAAACCTAAAACTGCACTTCCGTCTGAAACTATTGCTATTGGTTTTATGTGAGCTTCTTCCGTTAATTCAGTTTCAATGACACCTCCTGCCATTTTCCTTAATTGCAATGATTTTTCGTTTATACTTCCTTCTAACATACTATAATCAAACATCATTACATTTTTAGAAACACATAAAAAGAATTCTCTCAGGTTTTTTTCATTATTTTTTAAAACAGGAATCGTAACATTAAATTCAATATCTTGAACATAATCTTGAATTAAACTTAAATCTATTGCCCCAAAAGAAGGTTCTATATTTTCCACAACAAACTTAATCTTTTCTTTTTCTTTTGAATTCAATTCAAAAGGATAAGAATCTATTCCAAGTGTATTTTTTAAAAAGATAGCACGTTCTAATGATTTTTCATAATTAAAAGAAATAACGGCAAGAGAATTTTCTCTGTTAGTATAATCATAAGAATATTGAGGATTTTCTTTAATTTTAAGACAAGCTGCAGCCACACCCGGAGTATAAACCAACGCTAATGATTGTTTATCCTCTACCTTAACTTTTGATATTATTTTTATACCTTTAGCCATCATTTTCTTACTTTATTTTCATTTCCGTCAATAAGTCTTTTGATATTTGCTTTATGCATGTAAATAACATATAATGCACCTAAAGCGGAAAAAGCTATATAGTAATAGTTTTGATCAAAAGCTACCATCCAAACAGGTGCCATTGCAATAGCGACTATAGAACCCAGAGATACATATTTTGAAAAATATGTTATTATTGCCCATACAAGAGCAATTATAAGCCCTACAGGCCAACATAATGCGAAAATAGTACCTACACCTGTCGCTACGGATTTTCCTCCGCTAAATTTTAAAAATACGGATTTACTATGCCCTATTATTGCGAATATTGCAGCAACTACCGGAGTTAAACCAATCCAATCAAATATATTGAAAAATCTCAATGCAATAAATACTGCAATCATTCCTTTTAAAGCGTCTAAAAACATTACAATAAAAAACCATTTTGTACCCAAAACTCTTTTTACATTGGTTGCACCGGTAGATCCGGAACCTGTTTTTCTTATATCTATTCCTTTTAATTTTTTAACAATTAAATATCCGGTCGGAATTGAGCCTGTTAAATAGGCTATTACAGCTGTTATAATTACGGTAATTATATGATTTATCAATACAGATTCTGCTATCATTTTTTATTTTCCTTTTTTTCTTTTGCTGTAATTCTTATTGGTGTTCCTTTAAATCCAAATGATTCTCTCAATTTATTTTCAAGATATTTTACATAATTATCTTTCAAAAAATCTTCATTATTTATAAACAAAACAAAAGTAGGAGGTTGTGTTTTCACCTGAACTGAATAAAATAATTTTAATCTTTTCCCTCTTATACTAACAGGTGGATTCATTGATATTGCATCAAGTACTATTTTATTCAATAAACTTGTAGTTACTCGTTTTGTTGCTTGTTCATACACTTCTTTTGAAAGTTTATATATATTTACTAACCTCTGTTTAGTTTTAGCACTAATAAATATTTTAGGTACAAAATTTAAAAAAGGCATTTCAAGCTCTATTTCTTTTTCAAATTTATTTATTGTATTGGAATTTTTATCTTCAATCAAATCCCATTTATTAATTGCAAGTATCATGCCTTTACCTGCCTCTATTATTGTATTGGCAATTTTTTTATCTTGATCTGATATACCCTCTTTAGCATCGATTACAAGAACTGCTATATCACAATTTCTGATAGCTCTTATTGAACGATCTACGGCAAATTTTTCTATTCCCCAATCTACTTTTGATTTCTTTCTTATTCCTGCAGTATCTACAAGAATATATTCTTCTCCTTCATATTTAACTTTGGAATCTATCGCATCACGAGTTGTTCCTGCGATATTTGAAACTATAACTCTTTCTTTATTTAAAAGTGCATTTACTATTGAAGATTTACCTACATTTGGTTTTCCGACTATTGCAATACGAATATGTTCCGCTTTCTCCTCGTTTTCTATATAACCGAAATCTTTAGTTACTGCTTCCAGTAAATCACCTACTCCGCCTGAACCGTGCAATGCTGATATTGCTATAGGTTCTCCTATTGCCAAAGCATAAAAATCAGTTATATTAGCAAATTTCTCGGGTGAATCTATTTTGTTCACCGCCAAAAATATCTCTTTTCCGCTTTTTCTTAATACATTTGCTATATCATAATCTATAGGATTAATTCCGTCTTTACCATCAACAAGGAATATAACTTTATCAGCTTCTTCACATGCTACTTTCGCCTGTGTAAAAATATTTACCATTATTTCATCATCATCACCGGGAATAATACCTCCGGTATCAATCAGAGTAAATTCTTTTTCCATCCATTCAACATCAAAATAGATTCTATCTCTTGTTACTCCAGCCTGATCATCCACTATTGAATGTCTTGCACCAAGCAGCCTATTAACAAATGTAGATTTACCTACATTCGGACGTCCTACTATTGCTACTACAGGTTTATTTGCCAATGTTTTACCCTTGTTTTTCTGATGATTATATGATTAATTTTATTTTATTACAAATATTATTCCTATACTATATTATAATAATTTTTAAATCAATTGAGATCAACAACACTTACACCGTCACCGCCTTCGGCACTCTCTCCGGGCCTATATTTTGCAACATACGGGGAGTGCATTAAATATTCTCTTATTACCTGTTTTAATGCTCCGGTGCCGTGACCATGTATTATATATACCGGACTTAAATTGACCAATGATGCTTTATCAAGATACGCTTCAATTTCATCAAGTGCTTCTTCAACTCTATATCCTCTCAAATCAAGTGTTTGTGATATCGTTCTGCGTTCTATTGAAAAATCCGTTTTATAAACTCCTTTTGCCTTTGATTCCCTTTTTATAAGATTTTTATTTAACACTGCAAGTTTATTTTGTTTTATTTTTGTTTTCATTAAGCCCATTTGTATTTGAACATTTTTATTCTTATCCGGTAATTCTAACAAAACTACTTCTTGATTTAATTCCTTTATCATTAATTTATCACCGATTTTTACTTTTTCCCAATCTATAGGAGTATATTTCTCTGCAATTTCATCTTCATCTTCTCTGAACGATGAACGCATTGACGTTTCTATATTCGCTAAACGATGAAAACTTCTTCTTGCTATCTTTTCCGATTTTTCTTCTCTCATTTGTTTTAATATATCTTTTATTTCTTCACGAGCTTCATCAATAGAAGTTTCATATTTCTTTTTATATATATGAATATTTTTCTTCTTTTCTTTTTTTATTTCATTTAATTTATCATTTAAACTTTGTTCCAAACGTTTTACATTTTCTTCTTTTTCTTCAATTATTCGTTTTGAATCTGAAAGTTCTTGTTGTGTCTTTTGAAGTTCTTCTAATACTTTTGCAGTTTCATCTTTTTGATTAAAATATATATTTCTCGCTTCAGAAATAATTTCAGACTTTAATCCGAGATTTTTTCCTATTGATATTGCATTACTTGCTCCGGGTATACCTATTAATAATTTATATGTCGGCTTTAATGTATTAATATCAAATTCTACGGACGCATTTATAAACCCTTGTCTTAAATATGCTAACGATTTTAATTCTCCGTAGTGAGATGTAACTATTACAAATGATTTTTCTTTTTGTAAATATTCTAAAATTGCTTGTGCTAATGAAGCTCCTTCTTTCGGATCTGTTCCGGCTGCTATTTCATCAAGTAATACTAGTGTTTCACTATCTGCATGATTTATTATATTTACTATATTTGTCATATGTGAAGAAAAAGTTGACAAATTTTGAATTATACTTTGTTCATCTCCAATATCTGCAAATATCTTTTCAAACGGATATATTTCAGCCTCATAACAAGGTATATGCATTCCTGCTTTTGTCATTATTGTTAAAAGTCCTACCGTTTTTAAAACTACTGTTTTTCCTCCGGTATTTGAGCCAGTTATTATCATACAATTTTTTTCAAAATCAATATAAAAATCATTTTCTACAATATCTTCTTTCGATTTTATCAGTATTGGATTTTTCATCATTTTTAGATTAATTAATCTTTTTTCACTAATTTTTGCTGAAGTACCATCATATGAAGCTGAATATTTTGCCTTCGCAAAAATAAAATCTAATTCCGTCAGTAAAACATTGTTTTGTTGTATTTCTTCACTATATTGTCCGATTTCATTTGAAAGCTGTTTTAATATTTTTTCAGTTTCTATATTAATTTTAATTTCGATTTCTCTTATTTTATTATTTAGTCCTACAAGAATTTCAGGTTCTATAAAATATGTTTGATTACTGGCTGAAACATCATGAATTATTCCCGATACTTTATTTTTACACTCGGCTTTTACCTGAAATACCGTTCGTCCATCTCTTTCCGTATAAATTGTATCTTGAAGATTCGCTGTAAAATCATTATTTTGTAATAAAGACGAAATACATATTTTTATATTTTGATTTGTATCTCTCAGAGTTTGATATAAACTTTTTAATTCGATTGTTGCATCTTCTTTTACTGTTAGAGCCGGAGTAAATGTGTTAATTATCTTATCTTCAAGTTCCTTATTTGTATACAGTTTTGTTTTTAACTGACCTAATTCTTTATAATCCGTATAAATGTCATCTAAAAAATTCCTCATTAATCTTGATGTTCTTAATGTCATTGCAATATGAATAATTTCTTCTTCATTCAAACGAAGTTTTCTTTTAGCGTCATTTAAACTTTTTTCTATATCGTAAATATGTTCAAGCGGAATTTTTATTGCTTTATTTATTATATTTTTTGCCTGACTAGTTAAATTTAATTCATTATTAATAGTATTTATATCATTATAAACACTACAATTCAGACATCTTTCTTTTCCAAGATCACTTATTGCAAAATTGCTTAAATAAGAAAGAACTTTATCAAATTCTAAAATTTCAAAAATTGACTTACTCATAATACTTATTATAAACAAAAAAAGAAGGATAAGAAGTTTATCTTATCCTTCTTTTTATTTTAGAAAAAAACTACTTCTTTACTGCAACTTTTCCGTCAACGATTTCTTTAAATTTCTTACCTGCAGTAAATACGGGAGCTGTTTTTGCAGCGATTTTTATTTTAGCACCTGTTTGAGGATTACGTCCTGTTCTGGCTGCTCTTTTTCTTGCTTCAAATGTACCAAAACCTACTAAAGTAACTTTTTTACCTTTAGCAACAGTTTTTTCAATTGTTGACATTAAAGCATTTAAAATTTCTGCTGCATCTTTTTGAGTAACTTTTGATTTTTTTGATACTTCTTGTACTAATTCTTCTTTATTCATGGTAAAAACCCCTTTCCTTAAATATCACAATCTTATTATAACTATTTTTTAGAAGTAGTCAATACCTATTTTATAATCCTGTATTTAATCTCAGCTTTATTTACCTATTTTTCATCGTTGGAAAGGCAATTACATCTCGAATTGTAGCTGAATTTGTCAGCAACATAACAAGTCTATCAATTCCCATGCCCATCCCGCCTGTTGGCGGCATGCCATATTCTAATGCATTTATAAAATCTTCATCTATATCGCATGCTTCCTCATCTCCTTGAGCTTTTGCCTGTGCCTGAGCTTCAAATCTTTCTCTTTGATCAATCGGGTCTGTCAGCTCTGAAAATGCATTCGCAAGCTCCCATCCATTTACTTTCGATTCAAAACGTTCTGTTAAACGGGGATTATTTCTGTGAACTTTTGCTAACGGTGAAATTTCTCGAGGGTAGTCCATTATATGTACAGGTTGAATTATATATGGTTCTACTTTTTCTTCAAACACTGCCTCTACTATTTTCCCCCAATTCATATTTTCTTCAAGTTCAACTCCCAGTTTTTTTGCCGCTTCTTCTGCTTCTTTTGTCGTATTATATTGTGAAAAATCTACTTCCGTTGCTTCTTGTATTGAACCTATCATTGTTTTTCTGTCCCATGGCGGGGTTAAATCTATTTCATTTTCACCGTATTTTATTTTTGTTGTACCTAATACTTCTTTTGCAACATATGCTACCATATTTTCCGTTAATTCCATCATATCATTATAATCTACATATGCTTCATACAGTTCTATTGTCGTAAATTCCGGATTATGAAGTGAATCTATTCCTTCATTTCTAAAACATCTGTTTATTTCAAATATCTTTTCCGATAAACCGCCTACCATTAATCTTTTTAAATGAAGCTCAGGGGCTATTCTCATATACATCGGTATATCTAAAGCATTATGATGTGTCTCAAACGGTCTTGCATTTGCTCCTCCTGCCTGTGAATGCAACATCGGTGTTTCTACCTCCAAAAATCCTTGCTTTGTAAGATATTCTCGGATCTTTTGAATTATTAAACCCCTCTTTCTAAATGTTTCTTTCACTTCTTCGTTCATTATCATATCTACATATCTTTGACGATATCTTGTTTCTACATCTGTCAGCCCGTGAAATTTTTCGGGAAGAGGTTTTAATGATTTCGTTAATATTTCTATGTCTACAGTTTTTAAACTAAGTTCACCACGGGGAGTCCTTCTTATATCTCCTGTAAAACCAACAATATCACCTATATCTACAATCTTTAATAATTTCATTTTTTCTTCTTCAAGATTTTGTTTATGAGAAAATATCTGTATTTTACCCGTATCATCCATTAAATCAATGAACATGCCTGTATTTCTGATTGCCATAACTCTTCCTGCCACTTTATAGCGATCCGAAGTTTCTTCACCTGCGGGTAATTCTTTATATTTTTCCTGAAGTTCTTTCGCAGACGCCGTTTTTTCAAATTTATACGGATAAGGATTAATTCCTCTTTCTCTTAATTCTTTTGTTTTTTCTATTCTTCCGTTTCTGATTGTTTCTATTGATGATGTTGATTCTTTGATATCTTGCATATTACTCTCCAAGTTATTCTAATTTGCTGACATAACCGTATATTTTTCGGATTTTTTATTTAAATTTTATCATTAATATTTAATTTAATCCAGTATAGCAATTTAATCCGGTGTCACAAAATTTTTTCTCGGATAATATTTGTTATTTTGTCAATTTTTTATTTTCATACCATTTTTCAAAAGTTGAAAAATACACTACAGTATAATTTTTTACTCCTCTTTCAATTCTAAAAATTTTATCAAAATAGAAAATCAAAGGATAATATACAAAAAAAGGTAATTTTGTAAATCTGTCAATTAAAAATAATGTTCTGTTTCTCACAAATTCTTTATCTTCTTCTTTTAGTTCAAGTATATTCTTAAAATCATATTTCATCATATTAAAAAATTTTCTTTTATAAGGAAATCTTATTTTCATAAACCACCAATATAGTGTTATAACCTTATAATCCCAATAATAATATTTCATTTCATCAAATAAATTTATTTTCTTCAGGTTATCTCCGATTAAATTAAATATCTTTAAATAATCAAAAAATATATGATTTCTTAAATTAGTAACAGCATTTTTTCTATTACAACGATAATATATTAAATCCTCCCTTAATACTGCTATTTTTTCAGCTTTAAATAATGCATCATATACAAATACGTTATCTTCAAAAAAAATATCTCCGGGAAACTTTACATCTTTTCCTATTAAAAATTCCCTTTTATACATTTTATCCCAAGGAACTGAAGTTTGCCAAAATACAGAATATTTAATATCACGCCAATTAAATGTTTTATTATCATATTCTTCAGGTATTTGCTTTAGTTTTGCATAAACATGATTTCTGTCTATTTTCCCTGTTTGATCATCAAATTGATTCCAAGTACATAAAACAATATCGGCATCCATTTCTACTATTCTGTTATATAATTTTTCAATGGCATACAATTCCATATAATCATCACCGTCAATAAAAAATATATATTGACCTCTTGCCATTTGAACACCAAAATTTCTTGCTATGCCTTGTTTTAAGTTTTGAGTATTTTTATATATCTTGAATCTTTTATCATTTTGTGCATATTCTTTTACTATCTTTAATGTATTATCCGTAGAATTATTATCTACTATTATTATTTCCATTTCTTTAAATGTTTGATTTACAACACTATCAAGTGTTTTTCTTAAATATTTTTCTACATTATGCACTGGTATTACTACAGATACTTTTACAGACATACTTCACCTCATTTAATTATTATAAAATAAAAATTCAAACTTGACATAGAGCAGCTCTCATTTTGTAATATTTAATTATGACTAATATATCATTTATTTCATCTCTATTCAAAGGAATGGAAAACAGTTCTTCATTAGGTATGTTTTTTAGAGATACCGCTGGTTGTCTTGCTGCTAAATTAGCTCTGTCCAGAAGCAAAAATGAAGCAAAAGAAATCAGTTTCTCAGAACTCGCTGAATCTTCAATTTTCTATTTCTCCGCTCCTATTTTAGCTAAATTAACTTCTGATATATTTTCTAAAAAGTACAATATTAATAAAAATTTAATGACTGAGTCTGTTAAAAATATTAAAAATTTGCCGGATCATAATATTAAAAATATAAAACTGGCTAAGTTCGGACAAATAACTTCTACTTTCAGTATTATTCTTCCAATAGTTTTTGCAATAGCTCCGGTTAGAAATATTTTAACTCAATTAAATTGCGGTAAAGAAAAATTTACCTCTGTTGTTGGTCTAAACAACAGCAAAAATGATAATGCAAAAAAAAATGCTAAAGAAAACATTAAAAAAACCTCTGCTAAAACAGTTCTTTCAAGTGCTATTTTACTCACTTTATCTTCTGCACTTTTAAAAACAGCTAAAAATAACAAAATTTATAAATTTACTCAGCCTTTAATTTCAGGTATTGTAAAAAATTTTGAATTTTCAAAATCAAATGATTTAAAACTTTCTCATTACGGAGCTTTAATTTATCCAGTAAGTATTTTCAGTTATTTTAAAGCCTCTCGTGATAAATATGAAAAACAAGAAAATGCACGCCGTTTTGCTATTACTGTTCCTTTATTATTTTTTGGTGAAAAATTAATTGAAAAACCTATTTATAATTTATCCGATAAATTATTCAATACAAAAATTATTGAAAATGGTATAATTAAGTCATACAATGAAATACTTAAAATGCCTGATGTAATAAAAAATCAATATTTAAAAAGTAAAAATTTTGCTTACGGATCTGCATTTTTTATTAATACTTTCGCTATTGCTTCTGCCGTAGGTATTTTAAATAGAATCTCTACTAAAACCAATTTTGAAAAGGAAAATAAAAAAAATATTATAGTTTGTTAGATAGTAAAAAATATGAAAAATATTAAATATAAAGATTTAAATTTTGCTAAATTAGACTTTGAACGAACCCATAGAAGAGGTTATTCCGAAGCCGTTTTTTGCGAATGTAAAACTAACGATCAGTTAATTAAAATTTTCTCTGCTTTTCAGGAAAATAAAACTAATGTTATCGGCACAAGAGCTAATAATGAACAATTTTTAGAATTAAAAAAACATTTTAAAAATATCAATTACAATGAAAAAGGTAAGGTTCTCACTTTAATTAATACTCCTGTTGAAAAAAAAGGCGAAATAGCTGTTTGTACGGGCGGAACAGGTGATATTCCGGTTGCTGAAGAAGCTTGTGAAACTGCTGAATTTTTCGGAAGTAATGTTGTTAAATATTATGATGTTGGTGTTTCAGGTATTCACAGATTATTTGATAAAATTGATGATATAAAAAAAGCTAATGTAATTATTGCTGTTGCTGGTATGGAAGGTGCTTTAGGTTCTATTATTACAGGTTTAGTTGATATTCCTGTTATTGCAGTTCCTACTTCTATTGGTTACGGTGCTTCTTTTAACGGTCTTAGTGCTCTTCTTACAATGTTAAATTCTTGTGCTGAGGGAATGACTGTTGTTAATATTGATAATGGTTTTAATGCAGGTTATAGTGCTAATCAAATAAATAGAAAAATAGTAGGACTTTAATATGAACATGTATTTTGAATGTAATTCGGGAATTTCCGGTGATATGGCAGTTGCAGCTTTATTAGATGCAGGGGCTGATATTAAAAAACTTGATAATGCTCTTAATTCTTTAAATCTCAATAATGAATTTTCTTATAAGATCTCTAAAGTCTATATAAATTCAATACAAGCAACTGATTTTAATGTAATTTTAAATGAAAATCACCATAAAGAACATCATCATCATAGAAATTTAAATGATATTATAAAAATAATTAATTCTGCTGATATTACGGAAAATGCAAAAAAACTTGCAATAAAAATTTTTACTATAGTAGCGGAAGCTGAAGCTAAAGTTCACGCTAAAGATATCAATGATGTACATTTTCATGAAGTAGGAGCTATTGATTCAATTATAGATATCATTAGTTTCTCTGTTTTATATGATGACTTAAATCCTAAAAAAGTTTATTTCTCTGCATTAACGGAAGGACAAGGAACTATTGAATGTCAACATGGAACTTTAAATATTCCCGTACCTGCTGTTTGTGAAATAACTTCTAAATACAAAATTCCAATTAGAATTACGGAAAATCAAGGTGAAATGATAACTCCTACCGGAGCTGCCATTGTTGCTGCTTTATTTTCCGGCGAAAAATTGCCTGTCGAATTTATTATTAAAAAAACAGCTTATGGGGCAGGAAAAAGAAAATATAAAAATCCTGTTTTAAGAGTTATAATTATATCACCAGAATAAATAGATATTTAACTTTTAAGTTATTATTATCAAAAAATTCGGATTATATAAAATTTAGGATAAAACAATGACTATTGAAAATTATGAGAAATTTCTGGAAGTTATTAACAGTGATTTAAAAAAAATTTTTGATTATCAGAAAGAATATATTTTTTGTAAAGAAGGTTGTTCTTTATGTTGCACTAAAGGAAACTATCCTGTTTCCGATCTTGAAGCAGATTATTTAATGATCGCTTATGATCAACTTGATCAGGATAAAAAGCAGGAAATCAAAAATCGTGTTAAAAATATAAAAAATTCTGATAATTTTGAATCGTATGTTTGTCCGTTTTTATTTGATAATAAATGCAGTATATACTCTCACAGACCATTTGTCTGCAGAAGTTTTGGAATATTAACGGAAGATGCCCAAGGTAATCCTTCATTTCCTTTTTGTTCTGCTGAAGGTCTTAATTATAGCAAGATTTATGATAAAGAAAAAAAACATCTTTCTTATGATTTACTGCTTAAGTATAATTTTAGTGTACCTCCAAAATTCTTTAAATTAAGCAATGAAACTATGATGAATCTGCCTTTGGCAAAAAAATTAAATTTGGATTTCGGTCACACGGGTAAATTAATTGAATTTTTATTAAAAAGAGGAATTTAAATGTATAACTTTGAAAAAACATCCGTAATTGTTACAACTTATAATCATGAAAAATATATTGCCGAGTGTCTGGAAAGCATTTTAGATCAAAAATTAATTGATACTGAAATAATAGTAGCTGATGATTGTTCTAATGATAAAAATTTAAATATAATAAATCAATATGCAAATAAATATAAAAATATCAAAGTTTTAACTTCTGATGTAAATTTAGGATTAAATTTTAACTTCAAAAGAGCAATAAAAGAAGTAAAAACAAAGTATTTTGCTGTTTGTGAAGGTGATGATTTCTGGATAGACGATTACAAATTATTTAAGCAATATAATTTAATGGAAAATCATCCCGATTATAGTATGTGTTTTCATAACATTATTAATTATAAACAACAAAAAAAAAGTTATGTATTTTATACTCCGCAAATTTCTTATAAACCGTCATTAAAGCCTGAAACAGCCTCGGGGGGGGGATTTCAGCAATTTAATGACCAATTTATTACAACATCTGATATTATAATTTTTAATCATATAAAAAATTTTTCTTGTTGTTTTTACAGAACAGAATCAGTAAATAAAATTTCTGATGTTATTTTAAATGACAGATCTATGGCAGATTGGTTATTTAATATTGCCTGTAGTGAATTTGGAAATATCGGATATATTTTTACTCCTTTAAGTGTTTATAGGATACATAATACTTCTTTATGGTCAAGCATGCCTGCTGATGAACAATTAAAAAATCATATTGAAGGATCAGATTATGCAGATAAATTATTTAATTATAAATATCACGAATATTTTCAAATACTTAAAAATAATTTAATAAAAAATAAGAAAAAAGTTTATAAAAAATATTTATTTAAAATAATTGCTCAAAAATTTATGCGTTCGTTTAAAAATAAACATTAAAATTTTCTATAGGGTAAAATCAAGCGAAAGCGAGTCGGCAGAGTCGGTTTAAAATTGGATTAATGAAATTAAATAAAAAAGTCAGAAATTATATTTATTTCTGACTTTTTATATTCATTTGATTAACTTATTATTTATCATCCAAAGCAGCAACACCAGGTAAAACTTTACCTTCAATAAATTCTAATGAAGCACCGCCGCCTGTTGATACATGTGTGAAATCTTCAGCTTTGAAATATTTTTTAGCTGCACTAACAGAATCACCGCCGCCAATTACAGAAACAGCACCATTTTTTGTAGCCTCAACTATTGCTTGAAGTACAGCCTTTGTTCCTTCGGCAAATTTCGGATTTTCAAAAGCACCAACAGGGCCATTCATTAAAATTGTTTTTGATGATTTTAATACATTCTGAAATGCTTTTCTTGACTCTAAACCTGCATCTACACCTTCAAATCCGTCAGGTATTTCATTAATTTTTACAAATTTATTTTCACCATTTCCTGAAAAATCATTAGTTACAAGCACATCTGTTGCCATAATAAGTTTAACACCTTTTTCAGCAGCTTTTTTCTCAATTGCTTTTGCTGTTTCCAATTGGTCATCCTCACATATAGAATTACCTATTTTTCCTCCGTTTGCTTTTACGAAAGTATAAGCCATTCCTCCGCCAATTATTAAGTTATCAACTTTATCTATAAGATTTTCCAAAACACCAATTTTTGATGATACTTTAGCACCGCCTACTACAGCCGTAAACGGTCTTGTCGGATTTTCAAGTGCTTGTGATAAACATCTTATTTCTTTTTCCATTAATAACCCTGATACTGCAGGTTTTAATACTTTTGCCAGTTTTGCCGTAGATGTATGATTTCTGTGTGCTGCACCAAATGCATCATTTACATAAAAATCACCTAATTTCGCAAGTTGATTTGCAAATGTCATATCATCATCTTTTGCTTCTTCCGCTTTATAATATCTTATATTTTCCATCAATGCTATCTGACCGTCTTTTAATTCCGATACCATTTTTTCAGCTGATTCCAAATCCGGTATAAATACTACTTCTTCACCAAATAATTTAGACATATATTTTGCTACCGGTAATAATGTAAATTCAGGGTTTTTCTCACCTTTTGGTCTTCCCAAATGTGCCATTAATATTATTTTTGCACCTTTTTCTTTTAAATACTTTATTGTAGGTATAATTGCCTGTATTCTTGTATCATCAGATACATTTTTATTTTCATCTAACGGAACATTTATATCTACTCTTACAAGAGCTTTTTTTCCTTTGATATTTTCCAAATCCATTATAGATTTTTTCATTTTTTTCTCCTTTTATAAAACTATTGCTCCTTGATTTTCTATATTATAAGTTCTAATTTCACATTTTATTTTTAAATCTTCAAATACTTGTCTTACCTCATTTTCTACCTTTTCAAACCCTTTATTTTGAGAAATTATCAAAATTGTAGGCCCGGCTCCTGATATTACACACCCTAGTATATCATCTTTATTTTTTAACAATTCACTTAATTCAGAAAAACCTTTTATTAATTCTTTTCTGTATGGTTGATGAATCTTATCCGATAATGATTTTTTCATTAAATCACCATCATTTTTATGTATTGCATCTATCATCATTGCACATTTTCTTATATTAAAAGAAGCGTCTTGCATACTTACGGATTCAGGTAAAACAGACCTTGCTATTCTGGTATCCAATTCATAATCAGGTATTAAAAGTGTTAATTTCCAATCTTGAGGCCATTCTATTTTTGAATATACTACGCTTCCGTCATCTTCCAATGATGATATACAAAATCCGCCGACCAATGCCGGAGTAACATTATCAGGATGTCCTTCTACGGCTGAAGCTATTGATAACAATACTGCTTCATCTGCAGGATGTCCCAACAGTTCATTCGCCGCCAGCAAACCTCCTACTATAACTGATGCACTGCTTCCCATTCCACGTGCTATCGGTATCTCTGTTTTTATTGTTATTTTTATATCACTTACATTTTGACCAACGAAATTATATAACAATTGTATCGCTTTATATACTATGTTATTTTCATCTTTCGGAACTGATAATACATTTAAATTTTCTTGTTCATCTAATACATTTATCTCAATTCCGCTTCCGGGCATTATTGTTTCTTCTACTGTTATTTCATTATATACCGGTAATGCCAGTCCTAAACAATCAAAACCCGGCCCTAAATTTGCTGATGTAGCAGGAACTTTTACACTAACTTTCATATCTAACCTTTTATTATATTTGTATAGGCATTATTAAACATATATAATTTTCTTCACTTTCAGGTTTAAATAATGTCGCTGATAAACTTCCATTCAAACCTATTACTATATTTTTTGATTCCATTATTTTTATTGAATCCAATATATACTTATAATTGAATGCTATTGCAAGCTCATCTCCATTATATTCACAATCTATCACATCTTCAGATGTCCCTGAATTCGGAGTCTCGGCTTTTAACATTAATTTATTATCATTAAATATAAATTTTACAAAACATGTTCTTTCATTTACCATTGTTGATACTCTCTCTAATGCCAAAATCAGATCATCTCTTGATATCTTTACACTATTTACCGTTGACTTCGGTATTAATTGTTCATATGGCGGATATTCTCCGTCTAATAATTTTGAATTTATTGAAAAACTCATTGTTCTTAATGTTATTTTTGATTTATCTACTGATAACTTTACTTTATCTTCTGATATATATGAACATATTCTGACAAATTCATTTAATGTTTTTGAGGGAAAAATTAATTTTGCATTTTGTGAATTTTTATTATTTATTTTTTCTACTATCCTTGCCAGGCGATTTCCGTCGGTTGCAGCCATTTCCAATTTTTCATCTCTTATTAAACAAAATACTCCAGATATTACATTTCTGTTTTCATAATTTGCCGCTGAATATACTGTATATTTTATTGCTTTTACCAACGGTTCAAGATCTATTTCTATTTCTGTTCCTTCTTTGATTTCATCTTCTGTCTTCGGAAATTCCTGAGCTGATATTCCTATTATTTCAAATTTTGAATTTCCACATACTATGCTTACTATATTTGTATCTTCATTTAATGAAAATTCTATTGGTTTATCAGGTAATTTTGCTGCTATTTCCAATAATTTTTTTGCAGGTAGTGTTATTTTTCCTGCTTTTTTTACAGCTGCTGTTGTTGTTGCTTTTACTAATATATCTAAATCTGTTGCACATAAATTAAGGGTATTATTTTCTGCTGCAAATAATACATTTGATAAAACAGGTTGTACATTTCCTTTTTGAGCCGTAACTTTTTCAACTATTTTTAATTTATTCAACAATGAATCTCTATCTATTGTAAAAAGCATAATTATCCTCAATCATTATTCTTCACTTTTTCATTATATAATAAAAAAAATATATAGGTATTTATTTTACATTTTATAGGTCTTTTTTAGTGTACTATAAATATTATTATATTTATAATTATATATAGAAGTAGTAATAAGTATTTTTATTTTCTGTAGAAAACTATCTGTATTATCTGTTATTATTGCTTTTTGCTGTTGTATAAAACTTGTAGATTTCTATTCAAATTTTGTTTATATTTTGTTCAATTTTAGATTAATTATTTTTCTTATTAAAAGTTTTCTTCTTTTTTTGTTTTTTATAAACAACTTTTTAAAAAGTTTTCTACAGGTTTTCTACAGGTTCTATTTTTTTATTTGTGTAAATTTTTGATACAAAAAAGGCATGCAAACATGCTTTTTTATTGTTTTTCAATCTAATTTAAAATTATTCGATTTTTTGTCATGTAAAAATTTTGCAAGTTTATACTGTTCAAAACTTAAAGAAAAATTATATAATGATTTTATTAATGTTCTTCCTGTTTCACTTTTTGCTATTATTAAAGTTTTTCCTTCTTTATTTTTTGCATAATATAATTCTGTTTTTATTACAATATCC